>CAJBBV010000028.1 GCA_903951405.1 uncultured bacterium | reverse complement strand
CCCCTGCCTTGATTTTTGTATCATCTATGGCTCCAGGTGTCTTAGGCGAGGTCAATTCCTTTTTTTGGCAGCTTACTACGTAGGCAACTAGAAAAAACAAGGCTAGTATTTTAGCTATTTTATTCATGGCTAAAATCAGTTTATTTTTACTGAATTGAAAACCCCGTTTTTTACAACCAGAACACTGTCATTAGATATTGCTTTGAAGTTGAAATTACCACTGATGGTATTGGCTGCAGTATCAAAATAGCTTATTGTAACACTGCCCTCGGGGCCACTACTAACGAACTGTCGCAGGTTGTAAGAGGAATCAACAATTGAAAAAGAACAAAAGCTTGAATAATCCTCAACTTTGTAGGTGTCCTGTCCTTTAAAACGGGTGATCCAAAGCAAGATCTTTGCATATTTTATTGAATCCGGGTTGTCACCCAATTCCCCATCGGCTAGAATAATCAAGGAAGAATCATTTGAACCATAAGTTGCATAATGAGGAGTGGGCTGATTAGGATCTACTTCATTGGGGTCAATCAAGTTAACTGTATCGGCAGAATTGACAGCGGAAATAAAGTCAAGGCCATTCACTTCAGCCATAACACCGGCTTTAATACGTTTATCATCGATGGTTTCAGGCTTGTTAGGTGAGGTTATTTCCCTTTTATCGCAGCTTACTACGTATGCGAGTAGAAAAAATAAGGTTAGTATTTTAGCTATTTTAATCATGGTTATAATCAGTTTATTTTTACTGAGTTGAATACCCCGTTTTTGACTACCAATATACTATCATTAGATATCGCATTAAATTCAAACGTTCCGCTAATGGTATTGGCCGCAGTATCAAAGTAGCTGATTTTCACATTTCCATTGTTAGGTAAATCGCTACTCATGAACTGCCTTAAGTTATACGTTGAGTCAACAATACTAAAAACAGCTAAACTAGACCCGTCATTAATAGAATAGGTATCAGCCCCTTTGAACCGTGTAATCCAAAGTAAAATCTTAGCATACTTTACGGAGTCTTGCGCTGGCATTTCGCCATCAGCTAGAATAATAAGGGAAGAATCATTTGAACCATAGGTGGCATAATATGGAATGGACTCATTCGGATCTACTGCATTGGGATCAATCAAGTTAACCGTATCAGGAGAATTGACAGCGGAGATGAAGTCAAGGTCATTCACTTTAGCCATAACACCGGCTTTAATACGTTTATCATCGATGGTTTCAGGCTTGTTAGGCGAGGTTATTTCCCTTTTATCGCAGCTCACTACGTATGCGAGTAGAAAAAATAAGGTTAGAAATTTACCGATTTTTATCATAAACTGAAATTTAATGTGCCTTTAACGTCGTTTCAAGAAAAAGGTTATATAAAAGTAAAAAAAAATACATGCCAGCAAAATTAAAAATGTTAAAGTTAGGAAGACATTAGAGAGGTTGAAGGGTTGAAGGGGTTGAAAGGGTTGAAAATAACAAATCCTTTCAGCTGCGCTGAAAGGATTTGTGCCCAAGACTGGATTCGAACCAGCACGCCGTTTCCAGCGCTACCACCTCAAGGTAGTGCGTCTACCAATTTCGCCACCTGGGCTCGAGGGACGACAAATTTATAAAATTAAACTCTGTGATAGGGAACTCACCCCATTTATTTTTTATCCTAATGATTTTATATCAGTGGAATTATTCATAATCTTGCACTAGTTAAGGCATAAATCTATTATTACATTTTTCAACCCATACCATTGCCTAATCAACTTTCTGTAGCCGTCGTCGTCCTGAACTGGAATGGGAAAAAATACCTTGCCGATTTCCTGCCTTCAGTCTTGGCTTCAACATACCCAAATCTAACTGTATACGTTGCTGATAATGGGTCTACAGATGATTCAATTGAATTTCTAAAATCCCATTTCCCTCAGGTCAACATCTTGATCAATCCACAAAACGATGGGTTTGCAGCAGGATACAATAAAGCCTTATCTCATATTCATGAGGATATATCTATTCTTCTCAACTCGGATGTTGAAGTAACAGCCGGATGGATTGAACCCATAATAGCATTATTTAATCAAGATCCGTTGTTAGGTGCCGTTCAACCGAAGGTATTGGACTACTATAAAAGGGACCATTTTGAATATGCCGGCGCTGCTGGAGGATGGATAGATCGCTATGGCTATCCATT
>CAJBBV010000027.1 GCA_903951405.1 uncultured bacterium | reverse complement strand
TAGATGTGGGCTTGTTTACCCAGAACGCAGCCAACAACGCTGATGTGGTCAAACTAATGGCCAGCGAGATTCCCTGTGGCGAGTACAAGTCAGCGCAATCCGAGATGGGCCTGTGGTACATCGCCAAAGGGGTTGCCTATACTTGCCGGATCAGCATCCCACCAGACCCAAGCCGATTTGTTGGCCAAATTACTGTGGGCTGGGATAATGAACCCGCCGACATTCAAGTGGCAAGAACCATGATGGAAATTGCAGCAACCATGCTTTCAAGGAGCAAACAATGATTGGACTAGACGCACTTTTAAACGTGGGCGGCAAGCTCATTGACAGTTTGATTATTTTTAATGGATTGGATAAGCCTTGGCTGAATGGTCAATCCCCCGTTGGCGATTGTTGCAACTGCCTGAGCGAGCTGCATAGGAGTGACGAGTGTATAGCCTTGACCAATACTGGTAATGACAGTTTCACCTAAATACCAAGGTTGTTTATATCGTTTCTGTTTCCATTCCGGTGAAGGCAATAAGCCTGCATTTTCACCAAACATATCAATGTGGGTCGTCTCACCAAAGCCGAAGCGAGATAGAAATTCAGATAATTTTTTAATACCTAATTCAATACCTAGCCCATAAAAAAATGTATCGCACGAGATAGTAATTGCCATCACGATATCCACAACACCATGCCCGTAGGGTTTCCAGTCTTTGTAAGTATGGCCAGAGTTAGGCAGTGTGAAGAAGCCTGGATCCTTAATATTAAAAGGCGGTTTACGAATATCATTTTCCAACGCAGCCAATGCGACAAAAGGTTTGATGGTAGATCCCGGAGGATATAAACCATTAATCGCACGATTAAGCATAGGCTTATCTAATGAATCATTAAGCACCTTCCATTCATCTACATCAATGCCACCTACAAATTGATTGGGATCAAAATTAGGACGACTTACAAACGCAAGTACTTCCCCATTTTTCGGATTTAAAGCGACGAGCGCCCCCCGGTATTTATTAAATGCATTTTCAGCAATCTCTTGAAGATTTGAATCGATCGACAATGTAATGGCATCACCCTCAATAGAAGGCGTGCTATTTAAAATACGAATTGAATTTCCATTGGCATCAATTTCAACTTCTTGGAATCCAGTGGTGCCATGAAGTTTAGCCTCATAATATTTTTCAATACCAAGCTTGCCTATAGAGTCAGTGCCTTTATAGTTTTGTTGCCAGCCTAATTTCTTAATGATCTCTTTATCCTCTTCATTGATCCTATTAATATGACCAATAAGATGGGACGCGAAAGCTCCCTTAGGATAGCGCCTAAACAACCTGGATTTAATTTCTACCCCTTCAAATTGTAATTTATTTGCAGCAAATCTCGCCGCCTCAGTTTCTGATAAATGCGTTTTGATAGGAATACTATCCAGAGAAGAGCTCTCTTTTAAAATTTTTTTGAATTGTTTTAAGTCGCTGGCAGTAAATTCGACGATAGGTTTTAAATTATCAATAGTCTTGTTGAGATTGCTGACTTTAGAAGGCGTAATTTCTAGACTGTAAACAAAATAGTTGTCTGCCATGACAATACCATTTCGATCGAGTATCAGTCCT
>CAJBBV010000026.1 GCA_903951405.1 uncultured bacterium | reverse complement strand
GCTTTTTGTTTTCCCTTGGGGATGGGTGTTAAATACAATTTGAGTAAAAACATAAACCTAGCATTTGAAGTTTCTTACCGGTTCACCAACACTGATTATTTGGATGATGTAAGTTCTACTTACGCAGGTGATATCGTATTTCCAACACCTGCGCCAGGCAAGGAATCTGTTGCCTATCTTCTGCAAGACAGGTCTTACGAAACAGGCCCTAGAATTGGTATTGGCGGAAAGCAACGTGGCTTTAGCGAGCAAAAAGATCAATATCTTTTCGCAGAACTTGCTATTTCGATTTCTTTTTCTTCTTATAAGTGTGCAAATCCGAGATGACGAGGGGTATGAGTTATGGGGTGTAGGTTATGCGTTTTGGAATCAAGGATTAATTGGCTGTTCAACTCACAACTCACAACCCATAACTCGTCTTTTGCCAAAAAAAAACTACTTTCACCTCATGTCTTTACGAGAGCAGATTGATCCACAACGTATTCCAAAACATATCGCCATCATCATGGATGGGAATGGCCGGTGGGCCGAAGAACAAGGTCAAGATCGACTTTATGGGCATTTTCATGGTGTTGCTAGTGTAAGGGATATCGTAGAAGGATGTTCTGAGATAGGCGTTAAATACTTGACGCTCTATGCATTTTCAACTGAGAATTGGGATCGCCCACAACTAGAAGTTACTGGTTTAATGGAATTGTTGGTTGAAACAATTCGAAAGGAAGTGCCTATTCTGAATAAAAACAATATTCGCCTGCATATGATTGGCGCACTTTCTATGTTGCCTCCTTATGCTATGACTGCCATGCAGGAAGCGTTAGATATGACGGCAGCCAATACTGGCCTCAACCTCATTATGGCATTAAGCTATAGCTCTCGTTGGGAGTTAGTAAGTGCGGTGAAAAAAATAGCCATAGACGTAAAAGAAGGAAAAATTGATCCTGAATCGATTGATCACGATACGCTCCAAAACTATCTGTCAACAAGTGCTTTCCCTGACCCAGAGCTTATGATTCGTACTAGTGGGGAATATCGGATTAGCAATTTTTTACTTTATCAGCTTGCCTATGCCGAACTCTATTTTACAGATACCCGCTGGCCAGATTTCCGAAAGGAAAATCTGTATGAATCCATTTTGGATTATCAACGTAGAGAAAGGCGTTTTGGGAAGACGAGTAGTCAACTAAAAGCCTAAGGGGTATGGTTTTTCCCTAAAAAGGGACTTCATTTTTTTTTATTGTCTATTTCTCTAGCCAGAACCCTAAACTATCACCCTATTTAACAAAGAATTAGACAAAAAGCCGTTATTTTGCCGTCCCAAACCATGAACTTGATGAAGAGGATCTGTACGCTGGTATTTTTAGTAACATTTTTGATGATGACGACCGGCGTATCTGCCCAAACTGACACCCTGCCCATTTCATCTGCAGATCCGGCATTATTGGGCATTTACAGTTCAAAATACCCCAAGAAATATATCATTTCAGAGATCAAAGTAACAGGAAATAAAGCCTTTGATGCAGCCATTGTAATATCTGTTTCTGGATTAGCTATTGGAGATGAAGTTACTATACCTGGAGGGGATCAATTCGCTAAAGCCATTTCTAAGCTTTGGACCCAAAATATGTTTACGAACATCAATATTTGGATAACGAAACTTGAAGATCGAAATATAACCATTGAAATTGAAGCTGTGGAACGCCCCATGCTATCCAACTTTAAATTTTTAGGCGTTCGTAAAAGTGAATCTGATGAGCTGAAGGATAAAGTTGGTTTATTCAAAACACGGGTGGTGACAGATAATATGCAGCTATCTGCAAAAGAAAACATCATTAAATTTTTTATTGATAAAGGATACAAAGGCGCTAAAGTAGATATTGATCAAGTGCCGGATCCAGCTTCTCCGGAAAAGGTCATCTTAAATTTTAATATCACTAAAGGGAATAAGGTTAGGATTTCTGACATCTATTTCTTCGGCAATAAAGCCGCTCCAGCGTTTGCGCTCAAGAAAAAAATGAAAGGAACGAAAGAACTTTCAAAGTTGACCTTACATCCTGATAGCGCGTATAGCCCTTATGGTTCTATTCCACAGTTGACATTGAAGGAATTCTTGAAAGAGAAGGCTTTTTTTCATCCAACCCGCATCAAAGATTATATCGATCCTTGGTTTAGGTTTAAGCTATTTTCCTCTGCAAAATTCAATGAGAAAAAGTACTTAGAAGACAAAGAAAAACTACTTGAATATTACAACTCATTAGGGTATAGAGATGCAATGATTGTTGCCGACACACAATATTATGATCCTAAGGGAAGATTAAATGTTTCGATGCGCATCGATGAAGGACAAAAGTATTATTTCGGAAACATGACCTGGAAAGGCAATACAAAGTATTCCGATAGTATTTTGAGTGTACTATTAGGCATTAAAAAAGGGGAGACCTACAACCTAGAGACGCTTAATAAAAAGTTAGGTAAAACACCTTCTCCAGAAGGGGGTGATATTAGTTCTTTGTATCAAGACGATGGGTACTTGTTCTTTTCTATTAATCCAGTAGAGACTTCTGTCTACAACGATACGATTGATCATGAGATTCGTGTACAAGAAGGTCCACAAGCCACCATCAAAAATGTAAATATCGCCGGTAACGAAAAGACGAAAGAATATGTAATTAGAAGAGAGCTTCGTACTGTGCCAGGTGAAAAATTCAGCCGTGCTGATTTGATTCGTTCTCAACGTGAGATTGTTAACCTTGGTTATTTTGATCAGGAAAAACTAGGTATGCAGCCAGTGCCAAATCAGGATGACGGAACAGTAGACATTAACTATACGGTTCAAGAAAAATCTTCAGACCAACTTGAGCTTAGTGCTGGTTGGGGAGGAAGCATAGGACTTACCGGAACATTGGGTATTACATTTAATAATTTCTCCATCAAGAATATTTTCAGAAAAACTTCGTGGGATCCGTTGCCAACTGGAGATGGACAAAAACTGAGTGTGCGTTTTCAGTCGAATGGACGTTACTTTAGATCCTACAACATATCATTTACAGAGCCTTGGTTAGGCGGTAAAAAGAGAAACTCTTTTTCTGTCAATTTATTCAATACCAAATTCAGTAACTCATTTAACTCATTTGGTGGTGCTTATGGAGGCAATTATCAACTACCTTCTCGTGCAGCTGATACCTCTTACTTGATTACCCAAGGAGTTACCGTTGCATTGGGTAAACAATTAAAATGGCCAGATGACTTCTTCTCATTGGTAACATCATTGAGTTATGTGCAGTATAAGTCTCGCAACTACGCTATTTTTCCAACGTTCGCGACGGGTACCTCAAATAACTTCAATATAAAATTAGCGCTTCAACGAACTTCTGTGGATCAACCAATCTTCCCAAGGAATGGTTCTAATTTCATGTTGAGTGGAACCTTCACTCCTCCATGGTCTTACATCAATGGAGTAAATCAAAAAGATATATTTAAATTGGTTGAATACCATAAGTGGAGATTCAATGCCGAGTGGTTCGTCCCGATTGGTAAGCCTAGGGGTGAAGATAAAAACAGGCAGTTTGTTTTGCGTGTAGCCGCCAAGTATGGCTTCATTGGCCGCTACAATTCTAAATTACCTGTTTCTCCATTTGAACGATTCCAAGTAGGTGACGCAGGCCTTACCAATAATTTTGGAGTATTAGGTTATGATATCGTAGCGCATCGCGGATATCCAGTGTATGAATCTTCTGATCCTACCATAAACCCCGACAAGCAAAATGCTTCCAAGTTCTTTACGATGTTCAATAAGTACTCTCTTGAAATGCGTTATCCATTTGTAACGAATCCAAGCAGTACAATATATGGACTTGCATTCTATGAGGCAGCGAACGGATGGTATTCAGTTAAAGAATACAATCCATTCCGCTTGAGGAGATCTATGGGTGTCGGTGTTCGCTTCTTCTTACCAATGTTTGGTTTGCTTGGGTTTGATTATGGAGTTGGTTTGGATCGCATAACGAATACAGGTAAATTGAAAGATGCGAGTAGGTTTACATTCATGCTTGGGTATGAACCTGAATAGAAGTCATTTTCAAATTACATTGAATTGTATACCTTATAAGCAAACAGAAACCAGTAAAAGACTCATTATGAAAAAGATCTTTTTTTTAATGTTGTTGGCAGCAACTTCATTTCAATTGCAGGCACAGCGTTATGCTGTAATTGATACGCGTTATATTTTAAGCAAATTGCCAGAATACAAAACAGCTCAAGATAAATTGAATGCGTTTAGTGCTCAGTGGCAACTTGAAATAGATGAAAAGCAAGCAGCCCTAGATATATTATATCGAAATTTCGAAGGAGAGAAGTTGATGTTAAGCGAGGAGCTATTGAAAAAAAGAGAAGATGATATTTTCAATAAGGAGAAAGAATTGAGAGACCTTCAAAAAAAACGTTTTGGGTTTGAAGGAGATTTATTCAAGAGACGCCAAGAATTGGTAAAGCCTATTCAAGATAAAGTCTACAATGCCGTTCAAAAATTGGCTGTAGCAAGGCAGTTCGACTTGATTTTAGACAAAAGTGAAGGAATTACCATTATCTTTGCCGACCCTAAACTCGACAAAAGCGATGATGTTTTAAAAGAGTTAAGTAGCAAGTAAAAAAGTATTATTTTCGATTTTCATAAAAACAAACAATTAAGAAGCAATGAAAAATTTTTTATCTATTGGTCTGGTGATGATCGCCCTCCTTGCCTTCAACCCTTTCCTCTCTGCTCAAAGTAAAAATGGTTATATCAGTATCGATGAAGTTGTTCAATTGATGCCTGAGTACAAAAAATCTATGGCGGATATCGCACAATTTGATAGTGCTCTTCAAATCAATTATGGCGAAACATTGAAAGAACTTAATCGCCAAGACAGCATCTTTAAGGCTGATTCAGTGAAAATGGGCAATGCTGTAAAGATTGCTAACAAAGAAAAAATGAAAAAGCTTTTGGTAGAATTACAAGGTTTTGAACAAAGCTATCAGCAACAAATGCAGCAAAAGCAGGAAGAGTTGATGGCTCCAGTTGCACAGAAAGCAAATCAACTTATCTCAGAAGTAGCTAAAGCGAATGGATATACATATGTTTTCCGCAAGGAAGCATTGGTCGTTTCTCCTGAAGGAGATGATATTCTTCCATTAGTAAAGAAGAAATTAGGCACATCTGCAGCTGTTCCGAAAACACCTGCTAAATAAATACTAAAGCCGAAACAAACGTTTCGGTTTTTTTTTACCATGTCTAGTAAACATCCAATAGGAGTATTCGATTCTGGCCTCGGTGGACTCACCATACTTAGGGAAATCGCACACGCATTGCCTCAGTATGAATTTATTTACTTAGGCGATAGTGCAAGAGCTCCATATGGCCCTAGAAGCTTCGAGACGGTGTATCAATTTACCTTAGAAGCCGTTGAATGGCTATTCCAACAAGGATGTCCATTAGTGGTATTGGCTTGTAATACATCATCAGCCAAAGCATTGCGAACGATTCAGCAAAAAGATCTTCCTGTTATTGCTCCCACTAAAAGGGTGTTGGGGGTTATTCGTCCGACGACTGAAGTGATTGGCGATTACACCGAAACAGATCATATTGGAATACTCGGCACCCAGGGCACCGTTGATTCAGGATCCTATAAAATTGAAATTGGTAAGTTTTTCCCAGATGTAAAAGTATATCAACAGGCTTGTCCTAAGTGGGTCCCATTGGTTGAAAATGGTCTCCATCATGCTGAAGAAGCTGATGCTATTGTAAAGGAATGTTTAGATCTCTTATTGGAGCAGTCTCCCTATATAGACACCATTCTATTGGCTTGCACGCATTATCCGTTGCTCATGCAAAAAATTGAGGCTCAATTGCCTCGTGGTATTCAAGTGATCTCGCAAGGCGATATTGTTGCTTCTAGCTTAGCCGCTTACCTACAGAGGCACCCGGACATGGAGCAGCAAATTAGTCGGACTGAAGATGGGACATCCATCGAGTTTTTTACTACTGGCGACCTCTCGTCATTTCAAAATAAGGCGTCTCGGTTTTGGGGGGAAAATGTCTTGGCTCAACAGGCAATTTTACCGGGTTAGGGCTGTAATCAATTCCAGTCGTTCCCTGCTATATCCCCATTACACTTATTATTAATACCTACGGTAAGTTCTGCGACCTGATTTCTATATTCAAAAATAAACCCTATCTTCGCCGTCCTTTCACAGAGCCATAGGGTGTGGTGACCCGTGGTAAAGATTGAAAAAAAGACCGCTTCTCCCGGTCGTATTTATTAATAAAGGAAAAGAAAGCATTATGAAACGTACATATCAACCCCATCGCAGACGCAGAAAATCTGTACATGGTTTCCGCAAAAGAATGGAATCAGCTAATGGCCGCAGGGTATTGGCAAGCAGAAGGAAGAAAGGTCGTAAAAGACTTACTGTTTCTGACAACAGCAGATTGAAATAAACAGTCTAGTACTGTTTTTACATAACTATAGCTCCAGATGAATTTCTGGGGCTATTTTTGTGGGGAATAGACACTAGAAATTAGGTGTTAGAGGTTAGGAGTTGGAGGTTAGGAGTTGGGAGTTGGGGGTTAGGAGTTGCGGGTTGAAAGCATAATTAAAGTAACTTACTATTTGACGCCCTAACATCTAACGTCTAACATCTAACGTCTTATGTCTAACATCTAACGTCTAACATCTAACGTCTTATGTCTAACATCTAACGTCTATTGTCTAACATCTATTGTCTAACATCTATCGTCTAATTTAGTCATGCCCACACATACACTTTCAAAACATGAACGTCTTAAAAGCTACACGAAAATTCGTGCGCTTTTTAATGCTGGGCAGCGTATGAAACAGTTCCCATTATCCATTTATTATTTGTTTGAAGAAAAGGGAGACGTAGAAAATACGAAAGAAGCCTTGCACATGGGAGTCACCGTAGGCGCTCGAAATTTTAAGCGTGCAGTGGATAGAAATCAGCTGAAACGTAGGATTAGAGAGGCGTATCGGCTTCAAAAGAGTGAACTAAGAGTACAATTGGAAGCATCTTCTTTTACATTGGATTTATTTTTTGTTTATGCTGATCATCAGATTGCCGACTATTCGGTCATTAGTGCATCAGTAAAAAAGATACTGGCTAAACTTTCTGAGGAGTTAATCGTAAAACAAACCCTGTAGAAGATGGAAATGGGTGAAGAATATTTCATGAAGATGGCCTTGCGCGAGGCCGAAAAAGCATTCGAGGAAGGTGAAGTGCCTGTTGGTGCTGTAGTGGTTATCAATAACCGCATCGTTTCTCGTGGCTATAACATGGTTGAAAAATTGAATGATCCTACAGCCCATGCTGAAATCATCGCACTAACTTCAGCCTTCAACGCGCTGGGTTCAAAGTACCTTCCAGATGCAACGTTATATGTAACCCTAGAGCCATGTCTGATGTGCGCTGGTGCTTTGCATTGGAGCAAAATTGGAAAAATCGTATGGGGTGCCCAAGATATCAAAAACGGACATCAGGTGTACACCGAAGAACGTAATCCATTTCATCCCAAAACCCAGATTTTAACCGGGCTCTTGGCAGAAGAAGCGGCGTCGTTGATGAAGGCTTTCTTCAAAAGTAAACGAGGCAAGTAGGCAATAGGCAATCGTGAAAAAAGGACTATTCATATAACTTTAAAAACTATTCCCTCTTGCCTATTGCCTACTTGCCTTAAATAATTAACTTTATCCAAAATATATAATCATGTCATTTACATTACCTGCTTTACCATATTCACACGACGCACTTGAGCCACATATCGATACATTAACCATGCAGATTCATCATGGTAAGCATCACCAAGCATATGTAGATAATCTAAACAAAGCTGTTGCTGGAACACCAAATGAAGGCAAATCGCTTGAGGCATTGGTTGCTGTTGCAGGATCTATTTCACCTGCTGTTCGCAACAATGGTGGCGGACATTGGAACCATAGTTTTTTCTGGGAAAGTCTTGCGCCTCAAGCTGGCGGCACTCCAGAAGGAGCACTTGCTGCTGCCATTGATGCATCCTTTGGTTCATTTGATGCATTCAAGGAAAAATTCAACAATGCAGGAATGACGCGTTTTGGAAGTGGATGGGCTTGGTTGTTGTTGAAAGATGGCAAATTAGAAATTTCATCTACCCCTAATCAAGACAATCCATTGATGGATGTTGCCGAAGTAAAAGGAACACCGCTGTTGGGTGCTGATGTTTGGGAACACGCATACTATTTGAAGTATCAAAATCGCAGAGCAGAATACCTCAACGCTTTCTGGGCAGTAGTGAGTTGGAAAAAAATCGCTGAGCGTTTTCAGGCAGGGTCATAACCACTGCCTCCCCAAGGATGGCATCGTGAAACACGTTTAAGGGATCTCCAAAACCCTTTAATTACTCCGTATTTTCTAAATGCATCAAGTGCATACTGAGAGCAGGTGGGCGTATACCTACACTTTGGTCCAATCCATGGTGAGATAGTCCACCTATAGAGATTGATTAGTAATACAAAAGGCGCAATCAACACCTTTCGAAATAGTAGGGTAAGCTTTGTCATCTAATGGTAAAGCTATTCATTTCGGTGAAAACCCATGCTCTAAACGGGTAAATTCCTTTCATTCGCAGTTGATTTTAACTTGATATAGGCATGTTCTGTTACGAATTTTATAAAAAAATCGTACATGGGTTCAGGCTTAGTATCAAACCAGATTACTTCCATTTTTAAAATGGGTTTAGAAAAAGAACCGCTTCCTTCGAATGAAGAATCGGACGACTTGAATTCAACTGTTTTAAAACAACCTATTTCAGAGAAGAATCCTCCGTCTCCATCATTAAGTATTCGTATTCGGGATAAGATAAAGCTGCTTGAGACTATACTTCCAGCGGAAGATTTATCAGACATTGAAGTGTATAATCATGTAGCAAGATGGTCGGTTCAACTCAGGTATCATCGCATTTTATTGATATTTAATGATCGGATGACAAATGTTAGAGATCGCTACAGATATCTAACTGAAGTCTTTTTTGATATTCAGCTTCCTTCTCATCCCGAAGAAATGCAGTTTTGTTTTATCTATGATCGGGTTGGGGAAGAAGCAGATCTTATGGTTGAGGATAAGAGAGTCAGCAGGTTAATAGAAGCGGTTTTGAATAAAGGCCATGATAGTGACTTCAACCAGTTGAATCGAAGAGTGCGATTGAACAATTTTACAAACCTGTCTGAACCTGAATTTCATTATGTTATTGATCGGTATCATAAAAAAGCTCAAAAAACGGTTTGCAGGTCTATTGAGGTACATACCAAAAAAATCATCCACGACAGGCTAGTATTCCAGGGAGTTCACGAAGTGGCAAATTGCTATCCAGATCAGTGTGATCTGATAAAAGGGAATTGGCGTGTGGAGTTAGTTTCATTAGATGGTCATTGGCGGGTGGTGGATATACAGGTTGAGGGGGTGGAGTTTTGAGTTGTGTTGGGAGTTGTTATGAGTTGGAGGTTGGGAGTTGTTATGAGTTGGAGGTTGGGTGTTGGGAGTTGGACGCTTTGCGCTTTGTGCCTTTCAAAACAATGAGTTGGAGGTTGGGTGTTGGGAGTTGACAGCGTTCTACTATTGCCTCTTGCCTCTTCCCTCTTTCCTTCCTCCGTGCCTTTGTGCCTATTCCCTCTTGCCTATTCCCTCTTGCCTATTCCCTCTTGCCTATTCCCTCTTGCCTATTCCCTCTTGCCTATTCCCTCTTGCCTATTGCCTCTTCCCTCTTCCCTATTGCCTATTCCCTATTGCCTATTCCCTCCCTTTCTCTAAGCAATTTTCATTAACTTTGCTACTCTAAATTTTACTTGTTGGCAACAGAACCATCTTTTTTTAAACGCCTTAGGAATGCCGGTGATCCCGAATCGGAGATGAGTTTCGTAGACCATCTTGAAGTCCTTCGTTGGCATATTGTACGTTCTGTATTAACCATCGTTGTCTGTGCTATCTTATTCTTTATTTATATAGATGAAATTTTTGATATCGTCATTATGGGGCCGACTCATAATGACTTTATCTCATACCGGGTTTTCTGTAAAATGAGTCACCTCCTTGGGTTGGGCGACTCATTATGTATGCCTCCAATGAAGTTGAATCTGCAAGTGAATTCCATCAGTGGAACATTTATGTCGAGTATTACCATAGCATTTGTTGGTGGTTTGATCGTTGCATTTCCGCTCATTTGTTGGGAAGTATGGAAATTTATTCGCCCAGCGTTAAAGCCTACAGAACTTAAGTATACTGGTGGAATCATCTTTTGGATAAGCTTATTTTTCTTCATCGGAGCCTGCTTTGGTTATTTCATGCTAGCTCCATTTACGTTTAACTTTTTAGCCAACTATACCATTGGAACATTAGGCTCCATAAATTATATGCCTACGCTGAGTGATTACCTTGATACGCTCATTGATATTACATTAGGCGCTGGGGTTGCGTTTGAATTGCCTATGGCTACTTGGGTGCTGGCTAAGCTCGGCATCATTACACCTGCCTTCTTGAAAACATACCGCAAGTATGCATATGTTGTATTGCTTGTTCTTGCAGCAATTATTACGCCTTCACCCGATTGGGGATCGCAGTTGATTGTTGTTATTCCATTGGTGATGTTATACGAAATAAGCATCATCATTGCAGCTAGAGTAAGCAAGAATAGAGATAAGGATTGGGAATAATTTCTAGTTAATTTTTTTACTATGACAAAAATAGCCATCGGCTCAGATCATGCAGGCTTCAGCTACAAAGAAGCCATCAAAGATCACCTTACGCAAGCAGGTTTTGAGGTCAATGATTTAGGAACCTTTACAGACACATCTTGCGACTACCCTGATTATGCGCATGCCGTGGCATCTGCTGTTGAAGCCGGTGTTTCATTATTTGGTGTACTCGTTTGTGGTTCTGCTAACGGGGTGGCTATTACCGCCAACAAACATGCTGGAATTCGCGCTGCCATTTGTTGGGAAAAGGAAATTGCTATTTTAGCACGTGCACATAATGATGCCAATATCATCTGTGTCCCTGCTCGCTTTGTTCCGGTAGACGCAGCATTAGAGATGGTGGATGTGTTCCTTTCAACTGAATTTGAAGGGGGAAGACATGCAACCCGTGTTGGCAAGATTTAGTTTTCATTCTCTTTTTATTGTTTTCCCTAATTCGAATCAAGAAATTGCACTTAATTCTGTTGCCGAATTGTGCAGGTTACTGCCATTCTTCAGGTAATGAAAAGCATACCTAATATGATATGCTGTATTGTGATGATTGGTAGCAGATCATGCTTAACATTTCAATTTTTTAAGCGATATTGCTTTTATATAGTCAACTTATTTTAATCGATAAACTTCTACTCAATATGCAAAAGCTTCTTATCATTTTTATCTTTTCACTTTTAGGGACTAATTCGTTTGCGCAGAAAACGGCAGCAGCTTCAAAAACATTTGCAGCAACAATCACAGCAGAAGACCTTAGTAAGCATCTGTATATTGTTGCCGGAAAAGAAATGGAAGGCCGAGAAACAGCTACTCCAGGTCAACGTAAAGCCGCGGCATATATTGAAAATCACTTTGCTTCACTCGGACTAAAACCGGGAAATAAAGGCTCGTATCAAATGACTTATCCAGTGTATAAAGATACTGTGTTGGGCGTTGATCTAATGCTTGATGGTAAAGGGTTTGAGCTGAATAAAGATTTTGTTCCGTCGTACTATTTAAACAATAATGTTACCAATAATTTTTCTGAAATTGTTTTTGTTGGACATGGTATTGTTGATAAGGATGTGGATGATTATGCCGGACTAGATGTAGCTGGTAAGGCCGTGTTGATCATGGATGGTGCCCCTGCAGATTTTAAGCCTTCTGAAGCTGGATATATGGCATCTTCTGGGATGTATGGGAAAATGCTTACGGCTAGAAGCAAAGGCGCTGCAGCAATACTTATTTCTGGAGGAGGTTTTCCGCGCAAGTCGGGTAAACCAGCTGGAGCGATGAGTAATGATATGTTTAAGTCTGAAATATTTCCTAATATTTATACCATCTCCGACAAAACAGCTTCAGCGATTGCAGGAAGTGATTCATGTTGGATTGCTTGGAAAGAGGCTGGAAAGAAAGGGAAGGTTGCCGGTACCGTAATCAAGGCCAATATTACACTTGCTTTTCAAAAGGCAATTACTGAATTAGCTAGTAGCAATGTACTTGGATACCTTGAAGGATCTGATAAATCAGATGAGTGGCTAGTAATTACTGCCCATTATGATCATTTAGGCAAGGATGGCGATGTTATCTACTATGGCGCAGATGATGATGGCTCTGGTACTGTTTCCGTGTTGGAAATTGCTGAGGCATTTGTTAAAGCAAAAGCTGCAGGAAAAGGGCCACGTCGCAATATTTTATTCATGACAGTTAGTGGCGAAGAAAAAGGCCTTTGGGGGTCTGAATATTTTTCAAATCACCCAACTATTCCATTGGATAAAGTGACTGCTGATCTTAACATCGATATGATCGGGAGGATAGATACAGAGCGCACTTCAGGCGATACAACCAATTATATTTATGTTGTTGGAGATGATAAATTGAGTACTGAATTGAAGCCAATTAGCGAAGGGGTAAACAAGCAGTTTACAAAGCTTGTTTTGGATTATAAATTCAATGATCCAAAAGACACCGAACGCATTTATTATAGGAGTGATCATTATAATTTTGCCAACAAAGGCGTGCCGATTATATTCTATTATGATGGTATGCTATTGGCAGATTATCACAAACCAACTGATACCCCCGACAAAATTAACTATGTGTTGATGGCGAAACGTGCTCAATTGGTCTTCCATACGGCATGGGAAATGGCGAATCGCGATAAAATGATCGCTCGGGATAAAAAGTTGGATTAACCAGCATATTTAGGCATTTTGGCATGATGATTTAGT
>CAJBBV010000025.1 GCA_903951405.1 uncultured bacterium | reverse complement strand
TCAACCTTCTGACACGGTAGACATGAACACGCCAAGTTCCATCATGGCATACAACACAAAACGTTTTCAGAAGAACAGGTTGGGATTAGCCCAATGGTTGACCTCAAGAGATAATCCCCTTACAGCCCGTGTTTATGTAAACCGACTTTGGGCTGAGTTTTTTGGAAGAGGATTAGTGAAAACGACAGGAGATTTTGGCACACAAGGAGAACTCCCTACTCATCCTGAATTATTGGATTGGTTAGCTGTTGAGTTCATGGATAGCGGTTGGGATATTAAAAAAATGGTAAAGCTTATGGTTACTTCGACCACCTATAAGCAGTCGACCAAACAAACTCAACAGAAATTTAGTACGGACCCTGATAATAAATACTACAGCTATTATCCGAGAATGAGGCTCAATGCAGAATTACAACGTGATTTGATATTAAGTGCAGCTGGCGTGTTGAATCCCGAAATTGGTGGCCCAAGCGTAAAGCCTTACCAACCAAAAGGAGTTTGGGAATCGACCACAGCAGGAAGAGGCGATCTAGCCAAATACATTCAAGATGAAGGGGCAAGTTTGTACAGGAGAGGGTTGTATACGTTTATTAAACGAACCGCTCCACCGCCAGCCATGTTGATTATGGATGCCGTAACAAGAGACCAATGTGAAGTAAGCAGGATGAGAACCAACACTCCCCTTCAAGCGTTGGTGTTGATGAATGACCCACAAGTACTGGAAGCGGCGAGGGTATTGGCAGAACGTACCTCAACCCAGAATTTGTCAGAAGAACAAAAAATAGAAAAATCATTCAGGTTAATCGTGTGTAGAACACCCACCGATAAAGAGCGCAAGATGCTTAAGGAATACTATACCCAAGAAAAAATAAAGTTCACGAGCAAACAACGTGATGCTAAAAAATTTTTGAACGAAGGGGAACTTGATCACATACAAACTAAGGATATTGCCTCAACCGCTGCATTGATGCAGATGAACCAGATGCTATTTAATATTGATGAAACAACCATAAAATAAGCTAGCTCAATTTCAGTGTAACAATTTTTTTTCAGCGCATTCAAATCCATAGGTAATAGATAAAATTCCAATTTCTTCTTCTTCAGAGAACCTTCTCCAAAAAAGGGTCATGAATTTCCCCTATCATGGACAGAATTCAACCGTAAAAGTGGTATTCCGTATAAAAAATTGATTAACTTGTAATGCCAAATGAAGAATATAGAATATGAAACTGATTGCCCCCATAGCATTACTTAAAAAGCGAAAAATACTGATTGGAATTGCGGTTGTAATAATCTTGTCAGTCCCATCGTATTTCGCATTCACAAAACAAAGCAAAGAGCCAGCTATACCAGAGGTAGTTGACTTTAATTACCATGTACGCCCTATCCTTTCTGATCGATGTTTTAAATGCCATGGGCCTGATGCAAAGGCCCGAAAAGCAGGCCTGAGGCTAGATACAGAAGAGGGTGCTTTTGCTGCGCTCAAAGACGATCCTACGCACCACATTCTTGTGCCAGGTGATCCATTGCAATCGGCGATGTATGCACGAATAATCACAACCGATACAGCAGAAGTGATGCCGCCTCCAACGTCTAATCTTTCGCTTACAAAAAATGAAATTGAAGTAATTCGCAAGTGGATTGCTCAAGGGGCGAAATATAAAAAACATTGGTCGTTTATTCCACCAACAAAACCGGCTGTTCCAGAGGTTGATGATGACTTACATGCCGTAAATGCTATTGACCATTTTGTGTTTGCAAAACAAGCATCATACGGACTAGAGCCCAATGAGCAGGCAGAAAAAGAAACCTTGTTAAAGCGTGTTTGCATGGATTTGACAGGTCTTCCACCAACTGTTGAACAACAAGACCGGTTCTTAAAAGATAATGCCGCGAATGCCTATGAAAAAATAGTAGATGAATTGCTTGCCAATAAACATTATGGTGAAAAGATGGCTATCCAATGGCTTGACCTGGCTCGATTTGCTGATAGTCATGGATACCAAGACGATGGCTACCGAACCATGTGGCCTTGGCGCGATTGGGTGATTAACGCATTCAATAAAAACTATGCATTCTCTACATTCCTGACTTGGCAAATAGGAGGCGATTTATTACCTAATCCAAGCAAGGAACAACTCTTAGCAACTGGCTTCAATCGAAATCATAAAATCACCCAAGAAGGTGGAATCATTGATGAAGAATATAGAATTGAATACGTAGCCGATCGTACCAATACATTTGGTAAAGCCTTTATGGCGATTACGTTAGAGTGTGCAAAGTGCCATGACCACAAATATGATCCGGTTTCACAAAAGGATTATTATAGCATGTTCGCTTTCTTCAATCAAGTGAAAGAGCAAGGACTATTTGGAGATATTAGTTTAGCCTCTCCCGGAGATCCTCCCATCATGAAAATCAGCACAGAAGATGTAAAAACGGTATTGAATTTCATCAATAAAAAAGATACCGCTGAAGTCATTTCCATGATCATGCAGGACAGCCTTAACATCAGGGCTACACGCATCCTAAGAAGAGGTGTATACGATCAACTAGCTGATACCGTTGACATGGATACTCCTAACTCCATCATGGCATTCAACACAAAACGCTTTCAGAAAAACAGGTTGGGATTAGCACAGTGGTTGACAGCAAGGGATAATCCACTCACGGCTCGTGTTTATATCAATAGATTATGGGCAGAGTTTTTCGGAAGAGGATTAGTGAAGACAACAGGTGATTTTGGAACCCAAGGAGATTTGCCTACCCATCCTGAATTATTGGATTGGTTAGCTGTTGAGTTTATGGACAGTGGATGGGATATTAAAAAAATGGTGAAGCTCATGGTTACCTCTGCTACCTATAGGCAGTCAACCAAACAAACTGAAAAGAAATTTGGCACAGACCCTGAAAATAAATACTACAGCTATTATCCTAGGATGAGGCTGAAAGCTGAATTGCAACGCGATTTGATCTTGAGTGCAGCAGGCGTATTGAATCCAGAAATTGGTGGTCCAAGTGTGAAGCCTTATCAACCAAAAGGAGTTTGGGAATCCACTACATCAGGACGAGGCGAACTTGCTCGTTATATTCAAGACACTGGAGATAAACTATACAGAAGAGGTTTGTATACCATCATAAAAAGAACTGCTCCACCACCAGCCATGCTGATTATGGATGCGGTAACAAGAGACCAATGTGAAGTGAGCAGGATGAGAACCAATACGCCCCTGCAAGCGTTGGTATTGATGAATGACCCACAAATTCTAGAAGCCGCAAGGGTATTAGCTGAACGCACATCGGATCTAAACTTGACAGAAGATCAAAAAATCGAAAAAATGTTCAGGTTAATCCTATGTAGAATTCCAACGGCAAAAGAACGTAAGATGCTGAAGGAATACTATACCCAAGAAAAATTAAAGTTCACGAGCAAGCAACGTGATGCGAAAAAATTTTTAAACGAAGGGGAACTTGCACATATACAAACTAAGGATATAACATCAACGGCTGCTTTGATGCAGATGAACCAGATGCTATTTAATATTGACGAAACAACTATAAAATAAATCGTGATGGAAAATCAAGAAAAACAATTTAGGCTCAATGTAACCAGAAGGCATTTTCTTACAAAAGCTGGATTGGGTTTTGGTAGTGCAGCATTGGGCTCATTGCTTTTTAAAGACCAATTATTTGGTGCTAACGATGCATCATCACTGCCTTTGGGCTTAGCACAATATGCTCCCAAAGCCAAAAGGATTATTTATCTTTTTCAAAATGGGGCTCCTTCACAGTTGGAGACATTCGACTATAAACCACTCCTTAACAAAATGCATGGAGAAGAACTTCCAGCATCTATTCGGATGGGGCAACGTCTTACAGGAATGACAGCGAATCAAGATAAGTTTCCATTGATTGGTTCAACATTTGGATTTTCGCAACACGGACAATCAGGTGCTTGGATATCTTCGTTGTTTCCCAATATGGCATCTATCGCTGATGACATTTGTATCGTTAAAACAATGAATACAGAAGCCATCAACCATGACCCAGCCCTCACCTTTTTCCAAACGGGTTCACAACAGGGAAACAGACCGAGCATGGGCGCATGGATGAGTTATGGATTAGGCAGTGAAAATGCAAACCTACCCGCCTATACTGTTTTGCTTTCAAGAGGTAGAGGAAATGGACAAGGTGTGTATTCGAAATTGTGGTCAAATGGATTTCTAGATAGTGTACACCAGGGGGTAGTATTTAGTAGTGGAGAAAATCCTGTATTATACCTCAACAATCCAGAAGGTCAGGATAAAAAAAGCCGTAGGGATATGCTCGATGAGCTGGCTAAATTCAACTCTGAAGCATTCGAAAATTTTGGAGATCCTGAAATCAATACCCGCATCAAGCAATATGAAATGTCATATCGCATGCAGAGTGCCGTTCCTGAATTAACAGACTTAAGTAAAGAGTCTGATAATACAATCAAAATGTACGGACCAGATTGCCTTGTTCCAGGCACCTATGCTGCGAATTGTTTATTGGCGAGAAAACTATCTGAATCTGGAGTTCGTTTTGTTCAATTATATCATCAAGGATGGGATACCCATGGTAATCTTGCCAACGACATGACTATGCAAGCTGAAGATGTAGATCGTGCATCAGCTGCATTGGTTAAGGATCTTAAGCAACGTGGATTGTTAGATGAAACATTGGTGATCTGGGGTGGAGAATTTGGTAGAACAAACTATTGCCAAGGTAAAATTGATAAAGACAATTATGGTAGAGATCACCATCCAAAATGTTTTAGTATTTGGATGGCAGGTGGCGGAATCAAACCTGGTACCGTCTATGGCGAAACGGATGAATTTGGATACAACATTGCAAGAGATCCTGTAAGTGTTCATGATTTTCATGCAACCGTTTTACACCTCATGGGAATCAATCATGAACAATTAACATATAAGCATCTTGGACGGCGATACAGACTTACAGATGTAGCAGGTCAGGTTGTGAATGGAATCATCGCCTAGTTTTTTTCAAGAAATTATATTTATGTCAAGACATCTTTCGGTGCTCTCGAACCTGATTATAGTGTTGCAGGTTTTCTTACTTGTGTTCTGTTTTGTGGATGTTAGTGTACTACCTCCTTATGTGATGTTTGCTGGCAGATTCCATCCGGTGGTATTGCACTTACCTATCACGCTCATTATTTTATTGATTCCATTTTCTTTCTATGTTCAAAAAAGAAAGGAACAAACCGAACTCAATTCACTTTTTGAATTGCTGCTTCATTATATAGCGCTGATTGCAACGCTAACGGCACTCGCAGGCTTTTTATTGGCAGCAGGTGGCGGCTACGAAGCTGAAGCACTTCAATTTCATAAATGGCTTGGTGTGGCTATTGCATTTGGTAGTCATGCCCTAATCTATTTACGAAAAGCATTTGCATCGCGTTTAGCATTT
>CAJBBV010000024.1 GCA_903951405.1 uncultured bacterium | reverse complement strand
TGCTACCCGTTCAGCTGTTCCAACTCCGAACTGATTGAAGTGTAGATGAGACCAACATGCGGCCCTAAATCTTAACCACTGCGCTCGAATAGTCACTTGCTTTGTTTCTTTTTGGATTGCAATGAATCTTCTTTCTTTGGTATCATGTATAAGACTAACCTCTTCTTCAAGATTCTTGAGATCACTTCCAGACAATTTATTTGAGATGACATTCTGTCGAATAGCATTCATACTATTTAATCCTTCGGAATCTAACATTTGACTTATATATGTCTCGTCAAACTTATCTTCCAAGAGTTTCTCAAAGTCCGCTACAGATAAGATACGATGCTTTGCTTCAAGAATGTCTAATAAAGAAATAAGTCAATGTTTAACTTAAAATGTGTATGACTTATTTAATTACCATCACGTGTTAGCTTTTGTTGCTGGGCTTCGATTATCTTCATGCACAGTTCTATAGCTTTATCAGGTGAACAGCCTTTTTCAATCATTGAAAGAACGAATGCGTGACTTTTTACGTCATCCAATAATTTTTCCATAATATCGACGGTCAACAAAATTTGAATGGGAAGTTCTACTGCATTCAAATTATGAATTATACTTTTTTCAAATATTTAAACATGATTATAGCCGTTAATGAAAAGTTCCGATCACTAATGCATACAGCAATACATTATTATGAAGACTAGAGAGAAATACAAAAACAAAAAAAATGATTTCGCCGATGGAAGACAAGCACAGAATTGAAGAAAACTTCTTGAATTCGATATCAGAAGAAATTCTTTCAGAGAAAAAAGAATCTAAAAATGATCCAATGCAATTTGTTACATCGTTTCTGAATGAGCATATCGAAGCTACAAAGCATAGAAGAAAAAGTTTAAATACAGCTTTTGAGATGTTTCTTGTATTCATTTATCATGGAAAAAGGTTCGCGGATTTCGTTTCCTTGTTGAGAGTTAAAGCAAACGAATTTGTGGAGAAGGAAATAACAAGCTCCAGTAGTATGATTTGGTATCGTGCACTTTCTACTGATGAGAAGCGTAACTTAAAGAAACGATTCAAAAATCAGATGTATAAATTTCTGTTTGAGATTGTTTCTGGAGTATATGGGATATTTAAAGATGTGAGGCTGTTGAAAATTGGAGAGTTGCTTCATAAATATCCATTTCTATCGACGAAGAATGAAAAACTCAAAAGGGAATTACTTAACTTGTCGTCGGTGGTTTCCGCAGAAGATGTTTTCATGGTTGGACTTTCAAGAGTGGCATATAGCTCCGGAACAATTTATAATCCAGAACAATTGATTTCCGCAATAAATAACTCTGGAGTAATAAATTTATTTCAAATCAACGATGATACTTCAGCTTTTAAAAGTATCGAGGCTTTACTTCCGAGTATTCAAGGCAAATTTACACTATCGAAAGCTGTTCAAAAGCAGATAAAGTGGATTATAGCGGAATATTTGGATCCGAGGAACCCATTTACGAAAGAAAGTTCTTTTCTAGCAACAAGTGATGAAGTGTCTTTTCCCCAACTCCTTACCATTGCTACTGAACCTCGTGATAAATTGGATTCTATGGATGATCTACCACTTCAACAAATGTCATCCAGTATACCTGAATCTACTCCATGTCTTTCAGCTGCTCTTCAATTATTCTTTAAGCAAGGAAGAACGGTGCAAGAAATAAAAGCAGCAATACAAG
>CAJBBV010000023.1 GCA_903951405.1 uncultured bacterium | reverse complement strand
GTTGGGAGTTGGGAGTTGGGAGTTGGGAGTTGGGAGTTAAAATATTATTTTAAATAATTCAAAGAATTTAAATTAATGCTTTTCTTTTTAAACAACCCCTAACACCCAACTCCCAACTCATTTGTACAATAAATATTTTCTTCTAATTACCTTAAACTCCCCCAACATAGGCTCCCAAGATTTTCGGATAGACTCTTCTGATTCACCAGCTATGATTTGTAACATGAGTTCTTCATTACCAGCAAGTTTATTGAAAAAAGCATCTTTGATCTCTCCAGATTTTGGAAGAATAAAAAAATGATCCTTGTCTGGAAACAATTTATATGCATTGATTAAAAACGACAGCTGTATCTTATTGCCTATTTTTTTCTTCACTTCATCAGACGAGCCAGAAATAGTCCACCCATAACATGTTTGGTCTGCGAACTTGGGATATAGCGCTCCAGGCATAGCTTTTGGCGTGAAGGAATACAATTCGGTTGATAAGGAGGGATGTCCAAACACTTGAAATGGCGTAGCTGTTCCACGCCCCTCACTCAATACAGTCCCCTCGAAAAAACATGTTGAAGGATAACTATATATGGATGACATCGTGGGTAAATTAGGAGAAGGCTTTACAGGCAAACTGTATACAGTTTGATGTGTATAATTTTTACACGCAATGACCTTGATCAAATTTTTCCCCTTATTTAAAAGGCTATCATATATTTTTTGACTTGAAGCTGAAATCCACTTTTCGCCGACTAACATCCGTGCATATTCACCCATAGTCATACCATATACAACTGGTACAGGTTGCATACCAACAAATGATTTAAAGGCTGGATCTAGCACAGGCCCATCAACATAATGTCCATTAGGATTTGGTCTGTCTAAAATTAACAACTGCTTTTTAGCCGCAATCACCCCCTCCATCAACTCTTCAAGAGATGAAATAAACGTATAAAATCGAACCCCTACATCTTGTATATCAAAAAGGACAATATCAACCCCTTCAAGATCTTGAGGTGATGGCCTACGCTTACTGCCATACAATGAAATAACAGGTATCCCTGTCTTTTCATCAACATAATTGCCCACTTTCTCGCCTGCATCTGCAGTGCCTCTAAAACCATGCTCAGGGCCAAAAATGACTTTGATGTTAATCCCTTTTCTCAAAAGGGTATCAACCAAATGCGTTTGTCCGAGAGTTGAAGTTTGATTTGCAAAAACGGCCACTTGCTTGCCTTTGAGCAAGGGTAAATACTGCGGCAGGTTACTTGCTCCTGGCAAAACAGGCTGAGCCTGTCCAAAAAAAATGCTGAATATCAAAGCCAATGAAAAAACGAACACTTTTGACATGGATTTATAAATAAATTTTCAATAAAAATAAAAGATTAAGATTAATTTAGCACCGTTTTTATGCTGTACTATCTTCCTCCGAAAGCAACAGAACCGTTGAATACAAGGTAGGTCCAATCAGTGAGAGAATAATCATTAAAATTCAAATTATGCAAGTAAAAAAAGGTGATGTAGTGCGTGTTCACTACACAGGTACACTAACAGATGGATCACAATTTGACAGTTCAGTAGGAAGAAATCCACTTGAATTCACAGTTGGAGCAGGACAAATGATTGCTGGTTTCGATGCTGGTGTATTAGGCATGGTCGTTGGCGAAAAGAAAACACTGCAAATTGATCCTGAAAATGGATATGGACCATCTAATCCTGAAGCGATTATTGAATTCCCTAAAACAAATGTTCCAGAAGGAATGGAATTGGAAGTTGGAATGCAACTTAACCTTCAAAATGAATATGGCCAACCTGTTCCAGTGGTAATCATAGAACTTAGAGAAGATTTAATAGTAATGGATGCGAACCATTCTCTTGCGGGTAAAGACCTCATTTTTGAAGTAGAACTAGTTGAAATTGTAAGCTAATTACTCAGCTCAATTCGATTCTATAACACCACCGCAGCAGTTTTCCTTTGAAATCAAATGGCGTTGTTGCGGTGGTTATATCAATTACATTCCCTCGTATAGAATCGAGTTCCAAACTAAACTTTCGTGCATTCGTACTAAAATAAAGTACCCCTTCAGGAGTAAGCTTCGAAAGGCATTCATTGATCAATTCTACATGCATTTGCTGAATATCAAATACTTCTTTCATCGCCTTGCTATTGCTAAATGTAGGAGGATCTAA
The DNA here is from genome assembly GCA_903951405.1 of uncultured bacterium. GTDB lineage: Bacteria > Bacteroidota > Bacteroidia > Chitinophagales > Chitinophagaceae > Pollutibacter. Next base: position 13,849 of record CAJBBV010000023.1, on the reverse strand, counting down.
AATAATCAAATCAAAAGAAGTGGGAGGTATTGTTGGAAGGTATTGCAATACATCAGCGCGTTCAAAATAATACTCATCGCCAAGAAATCCATTCAATTCCATATTGCGTTCAGCCCACGCTAAATAGGTATTTGATAAATCAACTGAAATCACTTCTTTAGCACCCCCAGCAGCTGCATACACTGAGAATGCCCCTGTATAACAAAAGAGATTTAAAACGCGTTTCCCCTCAGATTCTTTACGAACCATATTGCGCGTAATGCGATGATCAATGAATAAGCCTGTATCCAAATAATCATTGAGGTTCAGATAGAACTTCAAGCCCCCCTCATTCACTTCCATAAATTCCTTGCGGTCGTCCGCTTTCTGGTATTGATCAGCACGGCCTTCTTTACGCTTACGCTCCTTCAGATGCACTTGATCAGGTATTTTAGAAAGCACTTTCATAATAACCTCAACACTTCGAGTAAGCCATGCATCATATTCTTCATCAGACAATCTATGATTACTCCTATACTCTGTAATCTGAACGTCATCTTCGTACAAGTCGATTATCAATGGAAATTCTGGAAGATCTCGATCATATAAACGATAACATGAAATTTTCTGTTGTGCAGCACGCTGCTGAAGTGTTTTATATACCTTCCTCAACCTATTTTCGAACATGCCTAACTTCTCATCCAACATAGCAGCAAATTAAGTACACCATTGGAGAAAAAAGAAGTTTATTTTTTTGATGTTCAAACGTTGATTAATTTTACACCATAAAGCATGTCATGAAAAAAATCATTCACCGAGATAAAAGCAGGGGTTACGCAAATCATGGTTGGCTTGAAAGTTACCATACCTTTAGTTTTGCCGGATACCATGATCCATCTCGAATACACTTTGGCGCACTCAGGGTATTGAACGACGATAGGGTTGATGGAGGAATGGGATTTGGCATGCACCCACACGACAATATGGAAATCATTACCATTCCACTATCTGGAGCTTTACAACACCGTGATTCCATGGGATTCAATTCCATTATAAAAGAAGGCGATGTTCAGATTATGAGTGCTGGAACAGGAGTAAAGCATTCAGAAATAAATTCATCATCTTCTGAAGCTGTAACATTCCTTCAAATTTGGGTTTTCCCTAGAGAAAAAAATAGTGAACCTCGATATGATCAACAATACTTTGACGTTGAGGAAAGAAAAAATAAACTTCAATTAATCGTTGCTCCTGAAAAAAAAGGAAAGGAAGTTCAGATTATGCAAGATGCATGGTTCTGGTTATCTAATCCAGAAAAGGGCATAACACAACACTATACACTGCAGGACAACCTCCATGGCGTATATGTTTTCGTTATTGAGGGTCAACTTTCAATTGAGGGTGAAGCATTGAATAGAAGGGATGCAATTTGCTTACAGGAACTTGAAAAAGTTACATTCACTGCAGAAGAGGATGCAAAAATGCTCATTATGGAATTACCTATGAATTGGTAAATAGCATTTCGTTTCATAGAATCTTAGTAATTTCAAACAAATATATTCTATGAAATACTTTTCACTCGGCTGCCTATTGCTTTTTCTAGCATGCACGTCTAATGGCCAGAAAAATTTAACAGCAACGCCAGATAAATTTTCTACGGCAATACAAGCCGACAATATACAGTTGCTTGATGTTAGAACTGCCGATGAGTATAAAAGTGGTCACATAAAAAATGCACTTCAAGCAAATTGGCTCAATAGAGCAGAGTTTGACGATAGAACATCTCATCTAGACAAACAAAAACCAATTTTTATCTATTGCCTTAGTGGAGGCAGAAGTGGAGCAGCAGCTCAAGCATTGGTTGCACTAGGATACACAGTAACGAATCTAGAAGGTGGAATTAATGCATGGAAACGAGAAAATATGCCACTAGAAGGAGTTAACCCCAATACTCCACAAACAACGATGAAAGCCTTTGAAGGGCAAATCATGAGTAAAGAAATTGTACTAGTGGATTTTGGAGCAGTATGGTGCCCCCCATGTAAAAAAATGGAACCCGTTTTACAAGAATTTATGGCAGAGAACGACAACAAATTAATGTTGCTGAAAATGGATGGGGGAATAGAAACAGAATTGATGAAGAATCTTAATGTAGAAGCCCTGCCAACGTTTATCCTCTATGTTCATGGCAAAGAAGTTAAAAGAAAACAGGGCCTCGTATCAAAAGAAGAATTTAACGCTTGGATTAAATAATCCTATTGCTTTGATTTTTGCATCGCATTGGCAGCACCTCCCGTTGAGCGTGCTGCTCCAGGACCAGAAAAACCGAGGCCTTCTTTCTTAAATAATTGAAAGCGGCTTGGCATTTCTTTTATAGGCCACATACCATTTGCTTCATTAATATCAGCTGTTTCCCTCATTGGATCCAGCCTTATGGATGCAACTTCTTTGCTTTTCAAGAACAGCTTAGTGACTTCTTTTTCATTCAATCTCCAAATGGTAACGGGGATGCGGTCAACCTCTTTGCTACCATCTTTAAATGTCCACTCAATTATAATTGGCATCACTAACCCACCCTCATTCTTAAATTTCAGTTGATAAATGTTTTTGTCTTCCCATGCGGCATAGTTGGCCTTGTCCAATTGCCCATCTTTTTGCTTCTGAATATTTTCCTCTTTCATTTTTGCGTCAGCACCTCTATTGTAATAATAGAAATCACGAAGTGTTGTATCTGCATCAGTGTAGAATTCAATCTTCTTCTCTGATCTATTGCGTTGTTTACTGATTGACTCAAATGCAGGAGATTTCATGGCAGAAATATTTTTATCTGCATCCAACTTAAACCACTTCACCTCGTCTAATGAAATGTCAACAGGATCTATACCGAAATACCACCCTCTCCAAAACCAATCTAAATCAACAGCACTAGCATCTTCTAGTGTCCTGAAAAGATCTGCAGGTGTAGGGTGCTTAAATGCCCAACGTTTCGCATATTCCGCAAATGCAAAATCAAACAACTCTCTTCCCATGATGGTTTCACGAAGGATATTCAATCCGGTTGCGGCCTTTGCATAAGCATTAGCTCCTACGTCAGCAACGTTATCTCCTTTTGTCATAATAGGCTCCAATTCATCTTTGGGCATTTTCATATAATCAGTAATCAAATGTGCTGGACCTCTTCTAGAAGGATAATTATTATCAAACTCTTGCTCAGTTAGAAATTGACAAAATGTATTTAACCCTTCGTCCATCCACCAATATTGTCTCTCGTCGGAGTTGACAATCATCGGAAAAAAGTTATGACCAACTTCATGAATAATAACACCTATAGCACCATACTTAGTAGATTCACTGTATGTACCGTCTTTTTCAGCTCTTCCATAATTCATGGCAAGCATCGGATACTCCATACCAATGGCCGCTTCAACTGATTGTGCAACAGGATATGGATACGGAATGGTGTATTTCGAATATGTCTTGATGGTATGAGCAACCGCTTTGGTTGAATATTTTTTATAAATAGGATAAGCTTCTTTCCCATAAAAACTCATGCACATTATTTTTTTCCCATTCACGGTAATAGGCATAGCGTCCCATACCAATCTCCTTGATGAATTGAACGCAAAGTCCCTCACATTAGTTGCCTCAAATATCCAAGACTTTCTTTTTGTTGATTTATCCTTAGCATTCTCCAACGCCTCATCCAAGGTGACGACCTCAATCGGCTCTGTTGCTGTTTGCGCCTGCTGCCAACGCGCTAATTGTGCAGCACTTAATACTTCGTTAATGTTTCTGCATTCGCCTGTAGAAGCGACTATATGGTCTTCTGGTACATTTATATTTACCTTGAAGTTTCCAAAGGTAACAGCGAACTCTGACCCACCGGCAAACTGCATGTTTTGCCAGCCTTGAAAATCACTATACACGGCTAAACGTGGATACCATTGTGCAATGGAATAGAGATTATTACCATCTTCAGCAAAGTATTCAAATCCACCCCTTCCATAGCGTGTCAATTTATCGGGAATCTTATAGTTCCAATTTACTTTAAACGAAAATTTTTGTCCAGCTTTTAATGGCGTGGGCAAATCAATTCTTAACATGGTATGATTAATGATATATGGCAAAGATTTACCAGAAGCATCTGTCAATTGAGTGATATTCAAACCATACCCATTTAAATATTCCTTAGGGGTCATCTTAAGAAGATCCAAGTTTGTTATCTTTTCCTGCATCGTAGACTGCCTATCGTAATTGTTATCACTTTCAGGATGATGAATATTTTCATCAAGTTGCAACCAGAGATAAGTTAACACATCAGGAGAGTTGTTAAAATAGGTAATCAACTCAGATCCAGTTAGCACATTTGCAACCTCATCCAAGTTGGCATTAATATCATAATCAACACGCTGTTGCCAATACTTTGGACCAGGCGCTCCACTAGCAGTCCTGTATTCATTGGGAGTTGGAAGAAGATAATCAAGTTGCTCAAATGTATTACCATGGTTAGAACCTGCATTACGCAAAGGCTGTGCCACTAAAAAATTTGATGCTGCCACTAACAGAAGAATGATAAAAGAAAACTGCTTCATGTTTACTTATTTTATAAAAAAAAGAAATCGCTCTATTGCCATTTGAAAAGAAAGTCCAAAAATAATAGAAGAAAAAATCAACACCCAATCTCGTTGTGAAAATAGTTTCATTCTTTGTACAAACCACCCAACAAATAACACCAACAATACTACGAATATTTGTCCGCTTTCCAATCCAATGTTAAAGCTTAACAGACTACTAATAATATGCTGATCGCTGGAAAGCATAAAACGGATGGCATTAGCAAATCCCATGCCATGAACTAGTCCAAAAAGGATGGCCAATAGGTATTGTATCCTACCAGCTTCCGCCAACCCATCTCTTCTCCAAAGGTTAACTCCTGCTGAAATAAAAATGGTACACGGTATGGCAAATTCAACATACTGATCATTAAATCGAAGTATATCAAGAGCACTTAAAAAAAGGGTAATTGCATGTCCGATGGTAAATGCAGTAATCAAAACCAATACCCTTTTCCAAGAGGAAAATGTATAAATGATGCTTAAAACCGCAATAAAATAAAGGTGATCAAATGCGTCTAGGCTAAGAATATGAAACCACCCTAATTTAAAATAAAATATAAAATCTGTCATAATCGTTCAAAGCGTTGAAAATTAATCTGACTTTTGCATAAGATGAAACATAAAATTCTATTGTATTGCCTTATCGCTATGCCCTTTTTATTGGGCTTTAAACATCCCTTTTATGTATCGGTAACGGAGGTTGAATATACAACCAAGACCAAAGAGCTAGGAATAACCTGCAAAATATACCAAGATAATTTACAGGAAGCCCTTAAACCACTCACATCAACTAAAATAGACTTAGTACAAGGCAATAAGGGCGAAAATAATAAAATGATTGAAGCCTACATCAGAAAACATGTATCAATTCTGATCAATGGACAACAAAAAGCAATTCGATACCTGGGCTATGAGAACGACAATGATGCTACCTGGATTTTTTTTACGATCACGGCGTTAAAGAATGTAAAATCGATAGGAGTAACCACTGATTTATTATACGAATACAAAACAGAATTCACCAACATCATCCATATTACCATAGATGGGAAACGAAAAAGTTTCAAGTTGAATAGCCCTGAAACAGCGGTAAGTGCATTGAGTGAATAATTGGAATCACTCATATTTATCCCCATGTATACTGTCAATTCGCGTGGACAACCTACCTGAAATAAGAATACCACTTGAGTATTAAGACCCGGAAGATTCTTTAGCGGCATTCGCAACAGCAACTGCACGAATCGTATCAGAGGCAAAAGATAAAAATGCTTGCTTTGTAACAACATCTTCACCTACCATCGCAGGCATGCCTTTATCTCCCCCCTCCCGAATACTTTGAACAATGGGTATTTGTCCAAGGAAATTAAGATCAAGCTGATCAGCAAGATTTTTTCCCCCATCCTTTCCAAATATGTAATACTTATTCTCCGGCAATTCAGCAGGCGTAAACCAAGCCATGTTTTCTACCAGTCCAATGATTGGTACTTTAATTTGTGCTTGTCCAAACATTGCTATTGCTTTCTTTGCATCTAATAAAGCAACATCCTGCGGAGTAGTGACAACGATTGCTCCTGTAACAGGTATGGTTTGCACTAAAGTCAAATGAATATCTCCTGTGCCAGGTGGCATGTCAATCACTAAATAATCAAGCTCACCCCAATGAACATCTGTTACAAACTGTTTGATGGCACTGCTTGCCATGGGGCCCCTCCAAACAACAGCACTCTTTTCATCAACCAATAACCCTATGCTAATTAATTTGATGCCATGACTTTCTAACGGAACAATTTTATCTTTTCCATCAATGTCCATCATCAATGGCCGTTGTCCTCGAACACCAAACATAATCGGAATACTTGGACCATAAATATCAGCATCCATCAAGCCAACAGAGGCCCCTTGTTGTGCTAATGCCAATGCGAGATTTGAAGCAACAGTCGACTTCCCAACGCCACCTTTACCACTAATTACAGTGATGATATTTTTAACACCAGGCAAGACCGACTGTCCATCTGCTCTCAAAGAAGTTGTATTTGACGTGAATTTCACTTCTACATTCAAATCACTCCCCACATGCTCAACAATTGCATTTACGCAGTCCCGCTTAATTAATTCCTTCATTGGACAGGCAGGAGTGGTTAAAACAACCGTAAATGAGACCTTATTGCCATCAATTTCAATATCTTTTACCATATTGAGGGTAACCAAGTCCTTTTTTAAGTCAGGCTCCTGCACAGTACTCAACGCCTTCAAAATATCTTCTTTCTGCATAAATATGATTTGTTAAAAAATGTAAGAACTGCAAAAATAACCATTCATATCCGACTTTGTTTATCGAAAAGATGCACTTAATTTGTGCAAGAATGCATCTGATGAAAAAATTAGCCCTTTTTATAGCTATCCTGACAATAGTAAAGCCTTTTTCTGCTCACGCTCAGTTTGAGAATTTCAAAGACTCTGTTGTTCAATTATATGGTGTGGTGATGACGGCAGATAGCCTTCAAGGCCTTCCTGCTGTGAGTATTATCGTACAAGGAACTGGAAGGGGCACATTAACTAACAACCAAGGGGTCTTCTCTATTGTTGCGTTAAAAGGGGACAATATTGAATTTAGTTGCATTGGGTTCAAAAATAAAATCACCCTGATACCCACGGATTTGGTTGGAAATCAATTCAGCATTATTCAGTTGATGGTTAGTGATACAACCTATTTACCTGCAGCAATCATCAAACCTAGGCCATCTAGGGAGCAATTTGAACGCGATTTTGTTAATACTGATGTTCCAGACGATAACATCGAATTAGCTAGAAGAAACACCGATATGGCTACGCGACGAATCCTCATGCGCTCACTTCCAAGAGACGGAAGAGAATCAGTGAATATGAATCTAGCCAAGAGTGCTCAAAAATATTATTATACAGGACAAGCACCACCAATGAATATTTTCAATCCGTTTGCCTGGGGCGAATTCATTCGTTCTTGGAAACGAGGCGACTACAAAAGAAAATAGGCTTGAGTAATTCAACTCTATCTTCTTGCTAAAAATCAATCAAATATTTTTCCTACGTTTAGAATATTATTGGGGTCAAAGACTTTCTTGATCTCTCTCATAATACGCATCTGCGTTTCATTGAATATGATATCCATGTATCCTTTTTGAATCAACCCAACGCCATGCTCTCCACTTATTGTTCCGCCTAAATTTTTAACAATCAAGAAAAGTTCTCTAAGTATAGAAGTCATTTCAGCATCGCCATGGCTGTTCACAGTTCCAGGCTTGTGTATTCGAATATGTAAATTTCCATCTCCTGCATGTCCGTAACACGCAACTTGAAAATCATGCTTTTTCCCTAATTCTTTCACTCCCCTTATCAATGCCGGCAATTCAGCACGAGGAACTACGGTATCTTCTTCAATAGTATATCCAGACAATTTCACAGCCTCTGCAACGCGTCTCCTTAATTTCCACAACTCATTTTTTTGTTGTGCATCTTCTGCAAAATAAATTTCACCACAATCAAATTGAGTGAGTACTTCACTTATGGATTCCATTTCAGCCATCAACGTCTCAAGATGATTTCCATCCACTTCAATAATGAGATGAGCTTCCGTTTCAGCTGTAACTGTTACTGCAGAAGAATCCACAAATTTGCTAACTATTTGCAACGCGTTTAGTTCAACCAACTCCATGGCAGATGGTGTAAACCCTGCCCTAAATATAGCGCTCACGGCAGCTCCCGCCTTTTCCAATGAATTAAACGGAACCAACATCAGCAAATCAAATCTTGGATGCGGAATCAATTTCAATACAATTTTAGTTACTATCGCTAAGGTGCCTTCACTACCAATAATCAAATGGGTTAAATTATATCCAGTTGAGTTCTTCAATACATTACACCCTGTCCACATCACCTCACCAGTTGGCAGAACCACTTCTAAATTCAACACGTAATCCCTTACCACACCATATTTTACCGCCTTAGGGCCTCCGCTATTTTCTGCAATATTTCCACCTATAAAACAGGAACCACGGCTACTTGGATCAGGCGGGTAAAAAAGTCCTTTTTCTTTTACAGCGTTTTGAAGTACTTCAGTTATTACGCCAGGCTCTGTAGTAACCTGCAAATTTTGTTCATCAATTTCAAGAATAACATTCATTCGATCAGTAGAAATAAGCACACCACCCAAATGCGGCAAAGCACCTCCGCTGAGCCCTGTGCCTGCGCCCCTTGGAGTGACCGGTATTAAATGCTCATTACAAATTCGCATGATCTGACTAATTTCTTCTGTAGTGCGTGGCCGAACTACCACTTGTGGAAGAAACAACAAATGCTCCGTCTCGTCATGCCCATGCTTTTCTAATGACTCGGCATCGGTTAACACAAATTCTTCGCCGAGTATTGATTTAAACTGCTGATAAACTTCAAAGGGAATTGGCTTATTTGCCATGACTAGAAATATTTATACAAACTTCGCCTTTTGTAATCAGCTAATGAAATTAAAGTTTGATTTAGGGTAAAGTTGAACGAACTAGAAACTTGGACAAAAGCTTTGACGTCGATCACCATTGTAATTACCATACATTCCATCATATTGCAGTGAAAGCTCTGTTGCACCCTGACTACCATTAAAGTATTTCAACGGAGAGGAGGTTACGTCATAACTAAACATAAAACGAAAGCTCCTCCATTGGTATCCAACCATGGGAATCAACGATTCATTAGGCCTAAAATATACTCCTGCAATCAACTGATGCTCACCCTTCTCTTTTATATTATAATTTAGGTGCATGCCTCCAACAAATTCAGATGACTTTGCCTGCCTAGTATAATATATCGATGGAGAAAGAATAATACGATCATTGATTTTAATCATGGCATCAGCAAAAAATATAGATCGCGGCTTTATTTGATTATCATGCCCACTTGAATCTAAAAAAAATGACTCAACAGGTTTATTCAAATGATGTAAACTGAACCCGCCATGTATGTAAATATTATCACTTGGAAACATGGCATAATTTAAGCCGGCTTGCATGTCAAAGTAACCAATAGAAGAACTTGACAAATATTGAATTCCGTCGGATCTAGACCCATCGAAAAACTGACCATTCCATTGACTATTGAAAGTAAGCTTCGTTATATCAATTTGTTTACTAGCATATCCTAAATTAAACCCTGCAGACAATAACCCCGTATTGCCTAACATCTGATGATACGCTATGGAACTATACACTTTCGTTGATCTTAGATTTCCACTTCCTGCAACATCTTGTAAAATCAGACCTCCCAGCCCTATCCATCCACCCGGTATACGATCACGCCACACTTGAGCATCACCCCAAATGCTATTCGTTTTATAGGGAACCGGTATACTTGTCCACTGACTTCTTATGTTAGCACCAATCCTAAAATCTGAGCTAGGGATAAAGCCTGTATTAGCAGGATTTGTTGAAAGAGGAGAATTGAAAAACTGAGAAAAATGTAAATCTTGCGCATAAAGAACAGGCCCCATCAACATCATAATGATAGACAATATCAATGTGGTGATTGGCTTATGCTTATATGGTATTGATATATTTACTCTTCTATTCATTACTTATTATCGAATCAATGTTATGTCACCTTTTTTTGAAACCTGTGTTCCATCGCTAAATTTAACTTGTAGCGTATACGCATATACATCCATTGGCTGAAGTACCCCTTTATACATTCCATCCCACCCATAACTTGGAGAGGAAGAAGCAAACACTAATTGTCCCCATCGATTATAAATCCTGAAATCCATTTTTGCGATGCCAAATCCTTGAACCTTCACCGTCCGATTTATGCCCTCACTATTCGGTATGAATGCATTTGGAACATCCACAATTGCTCTAATCAGTGCAGGAACCGGCTTGCAAAGGGTATCGGCACAACCAAAATCATTGTATGCAAATAGACATACATTAAACGTATCTGTTCTTTGGAAAAGGTGTACAGGATTAACCAAGGCAGAAGTATCAAAATCACCAAAATCCCAGCTATAACGAGTTGCATTTTGTGAAAAATTCAAAAACTGTACTGCCGTATTTTCTGCTGGAGGATTTGGCGAAAAGGTGAAATTTGCTAAAGGACCTAATTTAACAGAAATCGTGTCTTTAAATACATCTGTAACATTACACGTAGTTATATCGGTTGCAGTCAATGTGACAATGTAGTCTCCTGGAGTATTATATGGATGAACAGGCGGTGTTGTTCCAACATAAACTGGTGATCCATCCCCGAAATTCCATGTAAAAACTTGCCCAGCTACACTCGTATTTTTAAAGACAGCATTATATGGAGAACAACCAACGGATGGAGTGGTAAATGATGCTTTTACATTAGGAGAAAGATAGAGTGGAATATCAATCACATCAAAGGCATTGCAATAGGCCGTATCATTCAAATACAACTTAGCTTTATAACTACCTACTGCTGGATAAGTATGCAACGGTGGATTCTGCACACCTATTTTCAATAAAGGCGAATTATCTCCAAAATCCCAAACAAATGAAGTATCGGAAAAGACTCCCCCCGATGGTGGAATTGATGCATTAATAAATGCCACTTGAAGTCCATCACATGGTGGAACCTTACCCCCAGTTGCCAATAAAATAGCTTTATCGGTCCGAACTCGTATTGTTACATAAGAGGTATCCCTTGGTATACACCTACTGTTATCAATAGATATAAGCCTTGCTCTAAAATCTCCAGGAAAAGTATACGTATGACGTAAAGTAGGATTCGCAACGATTGAATCTGGCGTTCCATCTCCAAAATTCCATTCATATGTTTTACCTAAACTGACGCTATCTGTGAAGTCAACGGTTAATGGTAGACAGCCCGCTGTATCATATGCAATTCCACCAATGGAAGTTTTTAGACCGGCTTTCACACCATCAAATTCAAAATTAATTTTAAAGGCAGCAAGGTTACATTCACCTGCACTGCCAGATCCAATTGAACCATTAACAGGACCAACAACCCCACGTGATATGAGCATTGGACTTGTGATTTCATCATTTACGCAAGCATCATTTCCGCCACAATTCGCACATACAGCTTGGTAAATTGCACCTTTATTATCAAATCGTGAAGTACCTCCATCAACATGGTCGCCTTCGCCACCTTGCTGACCAAAGAAAGATCCATATAATTGTGCTGTAGCATCTTTCTTCATCACAAAGAAATAAAAATCTTTATTGTCTGTAACTTTCTGAATCGCATCTGGCGTAATCGGCATGTTGCTTGTACCAACAGTCTTTTGATCAAAAGCACTTTCATAACATAAGTTAAGCTTACCACCCCACCCAGAAACATATACATTTTCGCAGCGATCCACTAAAAAAGCAACAGGTGAAATATTGGGAACAATAGCTGCAGTTCCATACACAGTTGAATAGACATAATCAGAAAGATCAGGCTGTAATTTTGAAATAAATTGCTTTGACCCTGCATTACTGAATAACGCATTTTTTACAGGCCATGCTCCTAAACTGATGCCCATTACATAAGGAAATCCTTTTTCATCAAATTGAATGCCATAAATAATATCAGTCGCATTAGTCCCTAAATAGGTAGTTTTTTGAAGCACCCCATTATTGCTAAATACTGAAACAAATCCATCAATACCACCTTGATTAGTTTGACCGATAGTTCCGGTGTTATCTCCAGGAAAATTTCTACTGATCGTAGCGCCTGCTACATAAATATCATTGTTTATCGGATTCAATGCGAGTACAAATGCGGCATCATCATCACCACCACCCAAATACGTACTAAAATAAAGTGTAGATAAATCTGGTGAAAATTTCATCAGCACGCCATCTTGTCCACCACCATATCCAAGTGTGGCATTTTTAGTTAGCAAATCATCAGATTGGGAACTGCATGCTATATATACATTATTAGCCTTATCTAAAATAACTTCACTGCGTGCATTGTCGCCATAATTATATAAGGTTGAGCTGGGGCTTGGACTTATGCTCGGATCGATGTTGGCTCCATCAATACCACTACCGCCAACAAGTACACTACCTATCAATGCGGTGCCATCGGCAGATAATTTTGTTACAAAAATATCTGTCCTGCCAAGCGGGCCTACTTTATTATTATTTAATATCGGAAAATCATCCGAAGTCGTTCTTCCTAAAATAACCGGATTTGACTGTTGATCAACATAAATGCTATGAGGAAATTCATCACCGCCTCCCCCCAAATAAGTAGAAAAAATTCTAGCACGTCCATCTGGGCTAAATCGAGTAAGTGATACATCTACTCCACTTATGTTTGCTTGGCCATCTCCACCAGCAAATTCAGATTGAAATGCCCCGGTAGAAAATGGATATCCTGTTCCGAACACTATTCCTCCAGCATACAAACTGCCATCAGGTCCAGGTGCTGCAGTGAACCCCCAATTGCTTGCTCTACTTCCTGTATACGTTGAAAAAATCAAAATTGGATCTATGATCAAAGCAACTGAAGGATCATATGACTTTAGATTAAATTTTACCTGCGTTCCAATTACTTTATAACTGCAATCCACAATTTTTTTCTGGCCATTTATAATTTGATAAGCATAAGGAGACAATTCTTTTGAGTCACCAACAGATGTTTTAATTACAAGATCTCCATGTTTAACAGACAAATGGTCTACCCCATCATATTGCATAATAATGCGTGAAGGATCTGCTCCGGGTTGAATGGTAAAATCATATTTCATCTGATTACCATTGGAGTAATAACGAATATCTATACCCGGATAAAGATCATGTTGAATGATGCTTCCAAAGCTCTTTACTCCTTTCTTCCATCGTGTAGAATCTTTCCCTATAAAATAATTGGATACTTCTCCTGTAAATTTATCCGATTCAAAATTAGGGGTAGTTGAGCTGCCTTTAAATTGAACAGTATAGGCATGAGAATGAAGAATTAATGTAGAAGGCGACTCTCGTTCCGACTCTCCCTCTAACATGTTTGCCTTAATCTTCACAGGGATTTTCTTTTCAGGAGAATGCCCATGCATATATTCCATCACTGCCTTAAAATCAGAAGGGTCATTTTTTAAGATAGTGTATCCTTGAGGCTGAATGAAAACCGTGCCGTCGCCTATGGTACTCTTGTACTTGAAATTTTCTTTCCACTGTCCTTGATTTTCAATGAAATCCAAGGCATAGTAGGACTGTGCTTCAAGAAGAGAACTTTGTAGCACCAATGAAAAAAATATAACAAGG
>CAJBBV010000022.1 GCA_903951405.1 uncultured bacterium | reverse complement strand
TTGATTGATCAGTATTTTCTAAGTTATATTGGGCAATACCAAGCTTTAAATAAATCTCTGGCTTCAGCTTTTCTTCTAAAGAGGCCGTTTCAATTAATTTGTTTAAGTATACAATGGCGTTTTCATATGATTCTTCAGACATATATGTATTCGCCAATTCCATCAACACAACAGATGTAAATGCTGAAGTAGGAAAATTAGTTAAGATTAATTTTAATGAATTAATCTTTTCGGTAGGACTATTAATTCCCTGAATAATAGCAAGTTGATATGCAGCATAAATACTTCCATAATGTCTAGACCCATCGGCAACTTTCGCATATAAAGATTTGGCTTTAGCCATTTTCTTTTGCATGAAAGAACAATCTGCTGCTCTTACTATACACTCTCTCAACTTTTCATTATCAAATACTGATTTTGATTCAATTATTTTATCAAAAAATGAATATGATTTGTCGTAATTCTCTAAGGCGAAATAAGCATACCCCAAATCATAATACGCATTTTCAGTTGAGGCTTCCCCCAGTTGAAACGGATTAATTCGAATATAATCAGCAAGGTATTGTATTGCGCCGGTGTACTTTTTTTCTCTGAATAGAATTTCTCCTTTCCAGAATAGTGCATAAGGGAAAAAGTTCGAAGTCTTGAATTCTAGTACTTTATCTAAGTAGCCATATACAACTTGATATTTCGCTTCATTGATAGACTCCATGGCTTTCCCGAAATAAATACGAGGAGCAATAATTGAATATGTAGTTCTATCTATTGCAGAGGATTCCAATAAATTCAATGCTTTTTGAAAATTATTGGTTTTGGCATAAAATGTCATTAATACAGTTTGAGCCTCGTTTGAGTATGTTGAATTCGGATAGTTGCTTAAAAAATCAGATAGTTTCTGGAAGCCTTGATCAAGAAATCCGAGTTCGAGAGAAAGCTTTGCATAAAAAAAACTAGCTATTTCCTTATGATTGCTGCTACCCGTTTTGGAAATGACAATAGAAAAAGCATTACGCGCACTTTCTTTTTCACCAATTTGCAGAAACGAATCACCTAAATAAAAAGTAGCTTGACTAGCTATTTCAGCGGTCTCTGCTGAAAGTGGTTTTAGTACAGCAATTGCTTTAGGATAATTTTCCAGCTCATGATAACCAATTCCTAATTCAAGGCGTTGCATGGCATCAAGAGAATGTCTATCCTTTTGCAGGGTCTCGTATAATAAAATAGACTTCTGAAAGTCGCCTTTATTAAAGTATACAGAAGAGAGCAATTCTCTAGATTCGATTGAATAAAATAAACTGCCCGATTTTATAAACCCTTCCAAGACCTCAATGGCTTTATCCGATTCGCCTTTCTCATTATAAATGTACCCTATGTAAAAAGGAATTACAGACTTGTACTGATCATCTTGTACTAATTGATTAAACAAATTCAGCGCCTTTTCATAATCATGCTCTGCAAATGAAATGAAGCCAAGGTAATACGTAACATCATTTTTGTAGATTGACTTATCTAATTGTGCAATACTTTCTAAGAATGGCTTGGCTTTAGAAAATTCATTCAAGGAAAAATAGGCTACCCCTTTCACATACTGAACATACTCACTGCGGTCATCACTTAAATAAGAATCATCGGTTTGCTCAACGTATGAAAGTGCGTTTGTATAATCACCTTCCTTGAAGTAGTAATTACCAATATAAAAAGCTAAAACTGCATGGAGGTGTACATCATGGGTCTGGTTATATTTAGCAAGTGCCTTATTTAATGACTCTGCGTCTTGAATTTCTAACCCAGCATATAAGGCTAGATTGTCTACTTCTTCTTTATAGGATTCTCCTTGTGTAGGAAAAAACTGATGGTCTTTCAATACCACTTTTGAATAAGCCTGAGAAGCTTGAAAAAAACCTTGGTCAAACAATTGCTTTCCAAATGAAGACTGAAGATGACTTCGGTCATGAATCATCGTATTTTGTGCGACTAATGAATTTGTTTGACAAAAAAAACAAACAGATAAGGATAGAAAGAAGACCTCTTTAAATCGATTCATATTGTGAGGATGATTATATAGCAAATCTACTTTTATTCAACTGGTATAACGTTACAAGTAGTTCACTGTGGATAAATATCGAAAAAAACAGTTGATATAAACAATATCTTATCTTTATAAGAATAGAATTAACGAAGTTTTAGACTTAACAAAATTTCATACCATGAAAAAACTCTTAAGTATTCACTACAATGCGTTTTCCTTTAATACGGCTATGCTTGTTATTCGATTAGCCCTTGGCATCCTAATCATGTCTCATGGATATGATAAATTGGTGCACTTTAATCAAATGAAGACTGAGTTTTATAATTTTTTGAACTTGGGGACATCCGTTTCCTTGATTCTATGCATTTTCGCTGAATTCTTCTGCGCTTTATTTATTGTCATAGGCCTTTTCACTAGGGTTATGGCTCTCCCCTTGGTAATAAACATGCTCGTAATCATATTCAAAGTTCACGCACATGATTTCTTCGGTACAGCTGAAAAAGGAAGCCTTTATTTAGCTGGCTTCTTTGTACTATTGCTTTGTGGCCCAGGAAAAGTAAGTGTTGATGGAATAGCTAGTAAATAAACCGCCGATTATGTTTTCATTTGATAATCAAATTAGGGTTAGGTATGCCGATACCGATCAAATGCAGGTAGTGTATCACGCTAAATTCATTGAGTATTTTGAATCAGGAAGAACAGAAGCCATTCGTCACCTTGGTATCACCTACAAAGAAATCGAAGCGTGGGGTTTAATTATGCCTGTAGTGAAACTGACATGCGAATACGCTCGACCAGGCTTATACGATGATTTGTTAACCATCCGAACTATACTAAAAGAACTGCCTGATAGCCATAGCATAGACTTTCATCAGGAAATATACAACGAAGCTGAAAAGCTGGTATGCAAAGGAACTATCACCTTATTTTTTGTTGAAAAAGCAACGCGTACAAAATGTACCATGCCAGCACCATTGCGCGAAAAACTACTTCCATATTTCAATTGATCTACCATCATGAATGATAACTCAGTTTTAGCATCAATCATTACCATTGGAGATGAACTATTAATTGGTCAAACCATCGACACGAATAGTGCATGGATGGCAACAGAATTGAATAAAGTAGGCATTCATGTTAAAAGACGTGTTGCCGTGGGTGATGTGTGGGATGAAATTTGGCAAACACTAAAAGAAGAAGGTAAACAAGCACCCATTGTATTGATTACTGGTGGACTTGGTCCCACATCAGACGATATAACCAAACCCTTGCTTTGTCAATTTTTTGAAGGTGAATTGGTAGTAGACAAGCAAGCACTGGAAAACGTAAAAAATATTTTCGAAAATTTGCTAAAGCGTCCACTCCTAGAAAGGAATCTGAAGCAAGCAGAAGTTCCAAGCACCTGTCAGGTTATTCAGAATAAAAGAGGAACAGCGCCCGGAATGTGGTTTGAAAAAAATGGAACTATCTACATCAGCATGCCAGGCGTTCCAAATGAAATGAAAGGCATGATGACAGATTACGTTATCCCAGCATTCAAGCGCCAATTCAAGCTCGTTCCAATCCAACACAGAACCTTATTGACTGCAGGCATCGGTGAATCCTTTTTGGCTGACCTCCTCATCAGATTTGAAGAAAACCTACCCAGTTCAATAAAACTTGCCTATCTGCCAAATTATGGAATGGTTCG
>CAJBBV010000021.1 GCA_903951405.1 uncultured bacterium | reverse complement strand
ATTTGAAAAGATGCAAAAAAGACTAACGGCGCTAGATGCCTTAAGGGGATTTACTGTTGCAGCTATGATCATGGTTAATTTCCCAGGTAATGACGAATTTTTTTTCCATACACTTCGTCATTCTAAATGGAATGCGCTTAGTTTTACTGATCATGTTGCTCCCTTTTTTCTTTTTATCATAGTTATATCAATTTATTTTTCCTATTCCGATAAGTCATCTAATGAAAAACCAACACTCTACAAAAAATTTATTTGGCATGCACTAAAGATATTTCTCATCGGCATGTTTCTAAACCTAATGCCCACGTTTGATTTTTTAGACATTCGGAGGTCAGGAACACTTCACAGAATTGCAGTTGTCTTTCTGATATGCTCAATCATCTCACTTCATACAAACCGGAAACAGCAATTAGTAATGTTTGGAGTTAACGCCATTAGCTCATATGTATTAGGAGATTTACTAGCTTTGCTTTTTCATAGCATGAAGGTCAAAGGAAGCACACTCAATATGGACATCTTCAATTATTTAACTTCAGTGGGCATGATTCCTGAATTAGTTTCATGGATGTATGCATTGTTATTTATTAGTATTGTATCTCTCCCTTGTTGGATGCTTTACAAAAAAGGCGTTTTCATAAAAGTGTAATTCATAAAAAATTAAATAGTACCATGAAATCATTTATTTTTCGCATACAGTTATCTGTAATTACTTTAGTTATTTTTCAATTGTGTGATATTAATCATGTAATAGCTCAAAGTAGAAATTCAACATTTATTAATGGAGACGCACTTCCAGATGCACCTGCGTTATCTCCTAGAGGAACTTATGCTGTTGGTGTACAAACAGTTGAAGTAACTAATAAAAATCAAATTGATGTATTGCATTCTGTAGGAGGAGTTGATCCATTATATGACAGGCATTTAACATTAGAAATCTGGTACCCTGCTCAAATTAAAGAAGGAAAAAAACAAGTAGTAAGCTATCATGAAACGCTAGGGCTTTATAACGATACAGCTAGGCCATTCATTCCATATTCATTTTTAGGAAGAGCCGTTCGCAATGCTAAACCGAATCAATCTATTGGCAAGTCTCCTTTGATCATAGTATCACATGGCTATCCCGGGTCAAGACTTTTATTAACTTACCTTACTGAAAATCTCGCATCAAAAGGATATGTAGTCGTCGCCATTGGACATACAGAATCGACCTATAGCGATCGTGCCGGCTTTCAAAGTACATTACTTAACCGAGCCAAAGACATCCTATTTGTATTAAACCAAGTGGCAACATGGAGTGAATCGGCCAGCAAGCATCTCTTATCCGGAATTGTAGATGCAAACAATACCGGTATCATTGGATACTCAATGGGAGGCTATGGTGTATTGAATGCTGCTGGTGCAGGCTATAGCAAAAAATTAGACACCATGTTTGCGCAACTTTCTGGAGGAAGTCATGCCATAAAATCACGCATTACCAATAATCCCGAATTTAATGCATCACATGATGCCAGAATAAAAGCTGTTGTTGCCTTTGCCCCATGGGGAATGCAACGAGGTGTGTGGGATGGAGAAGGATTAAAAGGGTTGAAAGTCCCTACGTTCTTTATTGCAGGAAATTTAGATGATGTGTCTGGATACGAAGATGGTATCAAAGCCATTTACCGTGGAGCCACAAATTCGAATCGATATTTATTAACGTACATGAATGCAAGACATAATGTAGCCCCAAATCCTCCTCCAGCCGCTACCTTAATGCCGGGAGTGAATTTCAATGAATATGGACATTATTCAGAACCATCATGGGATGAACATCGGATTAATAATATTAATCAGCATTTCATCACAGCCTTTTTGGGTATTGAATTGAAGAAAGAGTCCAATGAAAAATACCTTACCATTCAGGAGAATTCTAATGAAAAAACATGGACTGGATTCAAGCCACGATTTTCAACAGGTATGGAATTGTTACATTCCATACCAAAATAAGACTAGTTTGATTCAATATAGTCTTTGAAGTTGTTTAGGATCGTTTGCCATCCCATTTGTTGAAGCTCCAACGAGTTGACTTCTTCTGGCTCAAATATTTCAGTTACATTGGTACCATCCGGTGTTTCATCAAAAAGTACAGACAGCTCACGTCCATCTCCCAATACTATAACTATAGATTGAAGTTGGTTGATTTTTACAAATGTTCCCCAAAAATCGAAGTTTACTGACCCATCTTTAGCAGCCATGATGTAGTGAAATTCTCCACCAACCACAAAAGAGTTGGATGCATTAGGACAATGCCAGTCATTACTTGCAAAATTCCATTCCTGAATATGTTGAGGGCTTGTCCAATATTCCCAAACTTTTGATATCGGAGCGTTAATGTCAGACGATACGGTGATTTTATTCATTATTTTTTTTAAAAACTAAAGATATAGAATTGTCTAAAAATCATGTTGAATAAGAATATGAAAATTCAAACTTAAAATTGATTTTAATTAAATTCTTCTTACCTAGAAGAATAAAATTTGTTATTTATTCAATACATTCATTTAGAA
Organism: uncultured bacterium; assembly: GCA_903951405.1. GTDB lineage: Bacteria > Bacteroidota > Bacteroidia > Chitinophagales > Chitinophagaceae > Pollutibacter. The sequence continues at coordinate 25,310 of CAJBBV010000021.1, read as the reverse complement.
TTAAATACGAATTATGAAAAAAATAATTCTTTTGCTCCTCATTTCCATTACACATTATTCCTTCACCCCTAAAGAATTAACATGGGTTGCTATAGGAGATTCGATTACATACTTGAATGATCATCAAGATGAAACTGGAAATCGCATCACAAAAGGATATATGACAAGGGTAGTCGAAAAGCTTCCTAATATACAATACATCAATAAAGGATTTAATGGTTGGACAGCCACAAACATCGCACATGAAATTGAAAAGCTTGGAATTCCAAAAGCGGATGTATACTCCGTCTTTTTAGGCACGAATGATTGGTGGAGCGGGAAACCGATTGGGTCATTTAAGGATTATGAGGGAAATACAGGAACAGGTACTATATATGGGGCATTCAGAGTCATAATAGATAAACTGCATTCTTTGAATAAGAAGGCAACAATTATACTAATAACTCCAATGCAACGAGTTGATTTTGTTTATGTCAACGATTTTGAAAATAATGCATATGGTTCATATAGAGAAAAAGATGGCCAACAACTCGAAGCAGTGGCAAATGCCATTGTAGATATTGCAAAACATGAAAAGGTTAGACTGGTAGACCTATACCATAAAAAAGGAATGGACCATTCAAAACTTGTCGATTTTAAATGGCTTAGGAATCCATCTACTGGAGCTTATAAAAAATATAAATACCCAGACTTTATTGATGTACCCTTCAATACAGCAACTGATGAATATCCCTACCCGAAGAAATCTATGCAGCTAACATATGACGGATTGCACCCATCAGACAAAGGGTATCAACGTATTGCCAAAGAACTAATTAGAGAATTCAAAAAAATAAAATAAGATCGTGACGCATTCCGTTTTCTTTAAACTTACTTACAATTCAAATTCTATTGAAGAGAAATTATTTTTTGAAGCAGTCAGTGCTTTAATGAACATTCCCGGTATTATAAATTTTCAGTGTGTAAAACAAACGAGCGAGAAAAATGATTTTGATTACGGAATAATCATGGAATTCAATAGTCAAAAAGAATATGACTACTACGCTAGCCATCCAATACACAGTAATTTTGTTCAATATCATTGGATTCCATCCGTAGAAAAATTCATGGAATTAGACTATGAAACAATTAACTAAGAGAAACGGTATAACTAAAATGAAAATGAGCTAGGCAGGAACAACACCTTTCCTCAGTATTAGATTTCCACAACGCGCAGTTTCACCCGTCAACACAATACAGTATGCATTCTTGGCACGCTCAATGAAATCTAAACGCTCAACAATTAATGCATCTTTACCGCCATCTGGATATTCTTTTACCTTATTTATGAACGCCTCCCAGATTGGCGGATCAGTAGCTTGCTTAACAGCAGGATGCATAATAATCAATGAATGCTGAGCAGCATAATCCAGTGGAAACAATGGAAGAATGGCATCCAATAAAGTCAAGATTGCGTTACAAGCATCATAACGTATCAAATTTTTGGCTTTTGATGCTGCAGGAAAATTTCGATCACAAAAGACGATTTCATCTCCATGACCCATCTCCATTAAGGTCTTTAGTAGATCTGGAGAAATGATTGGGTTTATTCCGTTTAACAATGTATTTGTTTTAAGTTAGGTTCAAGTAATTAAATTGAAGTTATGAGAATTGAGAGAAATTACAATCAAGTAATTGAATATTTTAATGGAGATGTTAATTAACCCGATAAAAATGCTTAACATTAAGAATTTAACTTGTCTTGCCAATCAAACCATAAAACGATGAAAAAACTATTAACTCTTGGTGCATTTTTAATCTTCTCATTTTCTTATTTGATAGCTCAAGAAAAAATAAGTTCCCCTTCCCAAATACCTATCCTAGCATGGTATAGTATCCCAGCTAGTGAAACAACGGTTGCACGATACCAAGAAATGAAAGATGCAGGAATTACCCATCAATTCACTGGATTTCCAGATATCGAATCTATGCAAAAAGCATTGGATGTCGCGGCCAAGGTTGGCGTAAAAATGGTGGTCTCCTGTCCAGAATTGAAAACTGATCCAGAAAAAACAGCAAAGCGTTTTATGAATCATCCGGCAGTAGTAGGATATCATTTAATAGACGAACCATCAATGACTCAATATCCTGAGCTTGGAAATTGGGCAAGAAGAATTCAATCCGTTGATAAAAATCATTTCTGCTATGTAAATCTCTTCCCTATTATAGCTGATTCACCAAGACTTGGAACCAGTAGTTACCGAGAATACATCAGCGAGTGTGCAAAACAGATACCTCTTCAATTTTTATCATTCGACAACTACCCTGTTTTTAAAGACGAACTGCATGAAAGATGGTATGAAAACCTAGAAGAGTTTGCAGACGAATCAAGAAAAGCCGCAAAACCATTTTGGGCGTTTGCGCTAACAACCAACTATGATGAGGATCACGTTACTCCGCAAACATTAGCTGCAATGAGGCTTCAGGTATATAGCAACTTGGCATATGGTGCTCAAGGCATTCAATACTTTACCTATTGGTCTGCCACTTCAATTAATAGTCCATCTGTTGAAGATCAACGAGGCGCTCCAATCACAGCAGCTGGGAAAAGAACAGTTGTCTACGATAGAATTAAACTAATGAGTGAGGAAATAAAAACCCTTTCAGGCGTTTTTCTTGGATCAAAAGTGGCTTGGGTAAGGCATACAGGAAAAGGACGTATCCCAATCGGCACAGTGAGGTTAACTACATTACCAGAACAGATAAAAGTATTGGAAACAAATGGTGCACCGGCACTAGTGTCTTTATTAGAGAATGGAGATAATTATTTCTTAATAACCATAAACAAAGATTTTTTACATAGCATTAACTTAACTTTCTACGGAGACAATACCGTGAAAAAAATACTTAAGGATGGATCAATAGTCGCAGCTAGTGTCTATGAAAATTCCTTAGAATTAGACCCAGGTGATGCAGCAATTTATATGTTCCCAAAGAATAAAAAATAGCCATACGCTAAAGCGAAAATGGATGAAGATTAATTGTATTTAGATCTCCAGATTCATCAATTAAAAAAGAATTGAAGATGACTTTTGCAAAAGTATATATCTAGAATAAATTTAGCAATCATATGTACTATTGATCCCTATAGTTTGCCATAGCTATTTGGCAAGTAAATCATCATCAATAAGTCTATTATGATATTGTTGCATAAATGCTTTTACTGTTTTATTCATACTATCCCTTAATAGAGGCATTTTGAATAAAAGATTATTTTTAAGCAATGGATCGCTAACATAATCGTAGAGAGCTGATGGGTTACTCCCATTCATTTGTAGCATGAATTGATGTTGAAATAGTTGAAATCCATTATGATAATTAACCGCAAAATGATTAGAACTATCACTTAAGACATTTCTACCAAATGACACAAACGGTTTATCATAATGAAGATGAGAAAGGACCGTTGGCATAACGTCAATCTGTTGTACAATTTTATCACCTGTTTTCCTTACTGATGAATCAGCTGGATGATAAAACAAGACCGGCACCGTCATTTCCCCTAAAGCTGTTTTATACTCTGGTTGATAAGAAATACTTGCATGATCTCCCGTAATTACAAAAAGTGTATGATTAAACCATGGCATTTTTTTAGCCGTATCGAAAAACTTTCTGAGCGACATATCCGTGTATCCAATAGCTTCTCGTAGCGGATGGTCTCCTTTAGGGAATCTACCTCTATATGCGGAAGGGACTTCAAAAGGCTCATGAGAGGAGACGCTAAAAATAGTTGACATGAATGGTTCTTTGAACTCATTGACAGTGTGGGCGAAATATTGAAAGAAGGGTTCATCCCAAATTCCCCATGTACCATCAAAATCATCATCATGGTCATACTCATCTTTGCCATAATAATGGTCAATGCCAATTAAATTAACCAATGCTTTAAAGCCCATAGAACCATTGGGAGCGCCATGGAAGAAAGAAGTATTGTACCCATGAGCCTTTAGTATAGCTGGTAGACTTTCTGTCTTATTTGAAACATAAGGAGTGAGTACAAATGGCAACTCGCCAGCAGGAATACCCATTAAAACAGAGGGCAATGCATCAATAGATTTTCTTCCGTTAGCAAATGAATGATTTAAACTAAGACCTTCTTCTAATAATGAATCGAGAAATGGAGTATAGCCTTTGTATTTCCCACCATCGATTTTTTTATTATAGAATCCAACAGATTCTCTACCAAAACTTTCTAGGATAATAATTACAACATTGTCATATTTAAACGGCTGTGAAGTAGACACCGTTTGAATCGGAGAATAAATATGTTCTATCTGTTCTGGCTTAAAGAATGACTCTTTCGAATAGAATTCCTGTTGTATTGTCCGAAACATACAAAATGGGGTATTCAAAACAAGCGGAATAAAGGCGGGATTTTTTACATACTCCCCTGCATTACTCATGGTAATCGGCCTAGTCGTATATTTAAAATCTCCTCGTACACCACCTACAATTAATGATGGAATTAGAACTAAAAATAATACATTACCAATTTTGTGATATGATAGTCGAACGGGCTCTTGAATGCGTCGTTCAATGGAGTTATAAATTAACAGTAGTGGAATAAGGAAAAGAAGATAGATGGGTATGATATACCAAAAATCAAAAATTGCCCGGAAGATAATACCTACAATATTTTGATCATGTGAGAATTCTGAAAATATCATCCAAGTTGAGCGCCGAAGTGTAAACCCAAAATAAATCATGTCAATAGTGCTAAAAGCTAACATTAGTCCATTGAATACTAAATAAACAATTCGAGATGATTTTCTATATGATTTAGTATACCTGAATTTAGTCGGAATGATCTGCAGTAAAATATAAATTAAATTGGTATACAGAATAGCAGCAACGTCAAATTTAATTCCTCCTTTGATTATATTAATCCAATCATGAAAATTCAGATTAGAAAAATGAGAGGCATTCATTATATAAAAAACATAGCGGGAAAGATGGAGCAATAAAAACGCCAATAAAACATGTAAAAAAAGTGCTGAGTAAATATTATGTGTAACTTTTTTCATATTTCATGATAAAGGTAGAAATTATTGACACTCCATCCGACTTTAAAACAACATAAGCCTATTCGAAATGTGAATATTACATTTAAGCAGTTGAAAACGCTAAACGATGACTTTTAATGAATTTGCTCGCACTGAAATACTAAGCACCTCATTTTTAGTGACTAAACTCTCCCCATCAGCATGAAGAAATTGATTTATCCCATATTGAATCGTGGCATGATCGGTGTTGATTATTTCTACATATGATGAATTGTCGATATTCTTTAGAAATAGCCTCAATACGATAGTGATTAGTTTTATTGGATGTACCGGCTTAATTTTTATGATTTCAAACCTACCATCTTGTACATCAGCATTGGGAGAAATATAGGCGTTATTTCCGTACTGATTTGCATTTGAAATGGTCAACAAAAGTAATTTTTCAAAAGGGCCATCATTAATACGTACTTGTATTGGCTTAAAATGAAATAATGAGACAAATACAGCAATAATATAATTAAACAACCCTCTCTTTTTTCGTTTATCAAACGTATTCGCTACGAGTGCATCAAATCCAAGGCCGGCTGTACAAAAAAATACTTGATCATCTAAGTAACAGGCATCCATAGAAATATGGGACCGCTTCATAACAGTTGATAACGCTTTACTAAACTGCATTGAGATATTTAGATGGCGGGCTAGTCCGTTTCCTGAGCCAATTGGAATAATCCCTAATGGAATATCAGTGCCCACTAAAACGGAAGCCACTTTATTAATAGTTCCATCGCCCCCTACAGCAATTACCCTTTCAGCACCGAGCTCAATAGCTCTTTTAGTTAATGCTATTTCGTCGCCTTGTTGGGTTGTCTCAAAAACAATATTATCTGGGGATAATTCAATTAAATCCAGGAGCTTCTTCTTTTTTCTCGAAGTGTGATTTCCGGATATAGGATTATAAATAAAATAGTTCATGTAGGCAAATTGCAATTCAATAGTAAAGATCAAAAATAACTCATTTTATGTAATTGAAATAACATGATACTATGCTCAATACATAATCAAATGGCTTTTAAAATATATAATTGTTAAAATTTATTCAGAAATAGATTTTAATTTATTGAGTATAATAATATTTAATTTAAATATCGTAATATTGCGATTAATATGGGAGCAAGTAAAACAGAAAAATATAAATTACAAGAGATTTCAATAGCTAAATATGCCAAGGCACTATCGCATCCTGCAAGGATTGCGATACTCAACCTATTAATTAAAAAACAGAGTTGCATTTGTGGTGACGTAGTCAACGAACTCCCACTTTCTCAAAGCACTGTCTCTCAACACTTGAAAGAATTGAAATCGGCAGGACTAATCAAGGGAGATATTGCGGGTGCATCTGTATGCTACTGTATAGACCAAAAAGAATGGAACAAAGCAAAGAATCAGTTAGCCTTCTTTTTTGAAAAAAATAAAACAACAACATCAGAATGTTGCTGATTTAATCAACACAATTAACAAATAAAAAATAAACATATGCCAACCGAAGAACAACTAAAAGAAATAGTAAGAAAGAAATACAGTGAAATTGCTTTACAAGATAAAGAAACCAATATGTCCTCTTGCTGCGGAGCCGGAGGATGTTCGACAGAAGTGTATAATATCATGTCCGATGACTATTCAACCCTCAAAGGCTACAATGCTGATGCAGATCTTGGACTAGGATGTGGCTTACCAACAGAGTATGCTCGAATAAAAAAAGGAGATGTAGTAGTCGACTTGGGTAGTGGTGCAGGAAATGATTGTTTCATAGCTAGACATGAAACAGGTGATACTGGTAAAGTCATTGGCATTGATTTCACTCCTGCAATGATTGATAAAGCTAGGCAAAATGCAGAAGCAAGAGGATTTAATAATGTTGAATTCAGGCAAGGAGACATTGAAAAAATGCCCATTACGTCAAATGCTGCAGATGTAATCGTAAGCAACTGTGTATTAAATTTAGTACCAAATAAAGACGCGGTAATAAAAGAAATTTATAGAGTTTTAAAACCAGGCGGACACTTTAGCATAAGTGATGTTGTATTATTAGGAGCTCTACCAGCTGGGTTAAGAAAAGATGCTGAAATGTATGCTGGTTGTGTTTCGGGTGCTATACAAAAAGAGGTTTATCTAGAATTGATACAGTCTAATGGATTTGAAAATATCACCATCCAAAAAGAAAAAGTAATCACCATTCCGGATGATATTTTAAAAAATTATTTAAGTCCTGAAGAGATTCTATCATTAAAGATGGGCTCATCGGGAATTTTTAGCATAACAGTTTATGCAGAAAAACCTGTTAATGAAAAAAAATGTGCACCGGGCTCAGGATGCTGCTAAATTCAACATGTAAAAAAAGTATATGAAAAAAATATTGGTATTGTGTACAGGTAACAGCTGTAGAAGTCAAATTGCACATGGATATTTAGAACATTTTGCAAAGGATAAAGCATTAATATACAGTGCTGGAGTTGAAACTCACGGTGTAAATCCAAAAGCTGTTCAAACTATGCTAGAAGATGGTATAGATATATCTCAACATACATCAAACAATGTATTAGAATACATGAATATTGCCTTTGACTTTATAATAACCGTTTGCGATAATGCAAAAGAGAGATGCCCTTACTTTCCAAGTCACGCATTACAATTTCATCATAATTTTTCAGATCCCGCTAAAGCAGTTGGGACTGAAGAAGAAATTAAAAATGAATTTGCAAGAGTTCGAAATGAAATCAAATATTTTTCTAGAAATTTTATAGCGGACCACATTACCTTATAAAGATTGAAATCATATTATCAAGCTTGATTAGGCATTAAGATATTATTCCCCAACCTTATTCACTGTATTTTGAATCATGCCCTTAATGTGTTTTCCTTTGGAGTCGATGAAATCATACCCAATCTCCATGACCCAAGTTTCCTTTATCCCTGAAATAAATAACTGCAATTCTTTTTTATCCTCACTCAAATGAACCTTTGTAATAGGAAGTACTTTTTCGTTATAATGATCAGATCCATATTTTCTTGATCGCTTTAAATCCCAGGTTTTTACATTATATGCTGAAATAACAGTACCATTTTTTACATCCAATGGATGAGAGAAGTTTACCTTAATAAACTGTCTCTTCACATGTAAGCCAATTGGAATGATTGACTTTTCCCCTTGGTATCTAATTCTATAAAACCCACCTAAATCTGGTTGTGTAGAACCCCAAGCTGATAGTCCGCATGCATACAACTGTCCATCAGCAGGATTAAAACGACCACGCATCACACCAGTTGAAAACTTAGGTATTGGTAATTGAAATATGCCACCCTGCATTTGAGTGCCCACTTTTTCATGCGGTACAATAAACACCTTGCCATATCCATACGAAAAACTCAATAAGCTTCCATTCAATGGACCCCACTGCTTACTATCTACCCACAATAACTCAGAAGGCGATTGATCTATATCTCTTTCAATCCAAACCAATGGCTGCTCCATACCTTTATCTGAGCTATCAGATGAGGGCTTATAACCAAACATATTACCATAAAACCTATCAGTTGGGTAAACCCAATTAATCCGATTCATAGGATTCCAATGCCCCTCTTGATCTGTTACAATGAATGAACCATCAGGATTTATACAAACTCCATTAGCAGCTCTGAAGCCATGTGCAATAATTTCGGTTGTTTGTCCATCTTTACTCACTTTCAAAAGAGTGCCATGTTGTGGAACCAATGCACGCCTTGCATGACGAGCACTTTTAGCATAATAAAAATTGCCTTCTTTATCAGTTTGTAACCCCATAGCAAACTCATGAAAATGATTTGTCACTTGATGATCACTATTAAAACTTTCATAGTAATCAATTTCATCATCGCCATTTAAATCATGAAGTTTAACCAATTGATCTCGACACGTAACAAAAATAGATCCATCAACCACCTTGACGCCTAAAGGCTGGAACATCCCAGATGCAATTCTTTTCCAAGACAACGTTCCTTCTGTTTTTAAAACGCCCTCAACTATCCAAACATCTCCATCTGAAGAGCAAATCACCGCTTTATTCCTATCCGCTAAAAAATCAATTCCACTCAATCGAAGTTGATTCTTCCATGGACTTTGATATGGCAACTCCATCCGATCAACTTGAAATACACTATCCTGATTTCCTTTTACGATAGATGTGATGAGCTTCTGTGCATATTGAGCAGAACCGCCTTTGGTATATGCCAATAGATTTTCTGGCTTAGGAGAAATTGTTAAACATTGAGTGAATGATTTATTGCCAGACTTCGAGATGAGTAATTTAATCATCACTGCTTTTGATGCTGGGATTTCAAGTACAAAAAATCCTTTATCTTTTTTCAATGTTCCACCATTCCCTACTAATGTAACCATAGCAGACGATGGAGCCACTCTCATTTTAAGAGGCATAGTGGATGAACTTATATTCAATGTTCTGGTGAAAACGGGGGCATCAGATTTACCTTCCACGCCTAATTTTTCTAAAACAGAAGCGTTGCCAACAGTATAAGAAATGATTGCCGCATTCTTATATCGATAAAGTCCTTTATACTGTGTCCATGAACGCGCAAGCGGACCAAACCGTCTTTTATCCGATGCCTGAAATCGATCATCTGCAAAAGACCCAGTAGCAGGATTAGCCCAACCCGGACCAACGGGATTAGAAAAATGAAGATTACCTATTGTCCTAGGAGAAATATTATGTTGGCCATTAAATAAAATGGCTTCCCAATCAATAAACCCTTTGCCAGTCCATGCACCTGCTATTCGCATGAGGTCATGATCAAATATCATCCATGAAGATCCATTCGCAATGCCACCAGTGCCTTCATCAAGCCTTACTGCAATACCCTTATAAGCAAAGTTTGCATTAATTAAATTTTCATCTTTAAGTGGAGATGGGCCTGGAGAAATTTCCCTTGGAGGAGCTCCGGAATCAACAAGTTCATAGGTATTGATTAAAAAATTCCCGTAATCCATTTCCGTCCATGCCTGTTGATCAATTGGATCTGGACCTTTTGAAGTACCTACTGGTATGCTACTTAGGTACGCAGAATCAATTTCAAAATATTGATCCTTATTTTGCTTCAACAGAAATTCTTCACGTATATAATGTATAACCTCATATTTTTCGATAGGCGTTAAATGAGTTTGTGCAGGCATTGAACCATATCCTCGTGTTAATGTTTGATATATTGAATACGGATCGCTACCTACTTTAAATTTGTCGTTCCAATACTTGAACGCTTTAGGGATAGATCCTTCTTGTACTGGATTACCATGACAGGTAAAACAGGCTTTATTATAAATTATTTGGCCCTTTCGGAGCGATTCATCCCTATTTTTTTGAACCGTATTTATTAGCCCCTTGTGGTCAATTGTTTTTTCAAATGCTGGCAACTGTGATTCTAACAAGGTAAATTTTACGGTTGGTGGCACATACACATGACTAGATTGACAGGCCATAAAACATAATAAACTAAAAGCCAGAATACTTTTTACTAAGGAATAAAGTGGCCTTATAAAATATATACTAGAGTTAAAAAGTCTCATTGAGGTAAGTTATTTACTTTAAAATACAAAAAATTAATAACTATAGACATTGGAGTTCTGACTAATAGCTTAAAATCTATTGCTCAACCCTTATCAAATCCCTTAAATCAATCAATATATCAATGCAATAGAAGCGCAAAGCATTTTATTCAATAACTTTACACTCTAAAAGAATTACAAAATGAAAAAGTTTTCAATTACAATAATTTTTATCCTAGCTGGAATGATTACATTTTCACAGGATTCGAAAATATCCACGATAAACCCTACGAAAAAACTGATTACAGTAAATGCAGCTTGTGGAGAATGTCAATTTAAGATGAAAGGATCAGGATGCACATTAGCTGTAAAGATGAAGAAAAAAACCTATTTCGTAGATGGCACAACTATTGACGCCCATGGTGATGCTCATTCAGAAACTGGATTCTGTAATGCTATTCGTAAAGCTAAAGTTCAAGGAGAAGTAGTAAATAATAAATTTGTTGCTTCGTATTTTAAATTAATCGACGAAAAAGAGAATAAATAAGTTTAAAGAAAAACTCTTGCTGATCATACAACTGCAATTCAATAACATAGCCTTATTGAGACTTTCCTACAAATTTCCAATTAGCAACCCCTCCTTCTCTAGCAATACCCCAATAATCAAATGACCCTGTGCTTCTATCCCCAGCTGTGTTCAATTGGACAGGCCCTGTAATACCGAAATAACTGCCCGCCTCTGCACGAAAAACATCTTTCAATGTGACAAAATCAGGAGTACTTGATTTAAACGAAAGTGCCGTTTTTGCTAAAACCCATACAGCATCATATGCTGCAAATGCATAAGCATCTGGATCAATACCTGTCTTCCCTTTAATAGTAGAAGCTATAGTGGAAAGAGATGGATGAGGTTGCAATGGCAAACCAAAATTTGGTGCCATAAAATCTGTAGCGATTGCAAAACTTGATGCATCTACATCAGCTATCAGGGCAGAACTCAATACAACACCATCTCCCCCATACCAACGAACAGATGAAAAAACCGGATCGGGTAATGCTTGTTTGAAAAGATCAATACATTCGTCAAAAGAAGCAAGATAAACACCGCATTTATCTGCCCCATAGGCAGTAATTTGATTTTGCAATTTAATTTTTAGTGTAGCTAAAAGTTCAGTAAAATCAGTTACACTAGTAGCATAGGGTGTCATAGCCTCAATAGTTCCCCCAAATGCAGAAAATGAATTTCCGATACGCTGCTGAAGTCCCTTATTCCCAGCATCATCTCTCGCAAGGGTAATTAAATGTGTCCTGCCTGATTCAACTATTGTTTGCGCCAAGGCATTCCCTTCAACAGAATCACCGGGACAAAAACGGAATATACCATCCCCTGCAATAGCTAAACTACTTGCCGTACTACCTTGACTAACAACTAGCATCTTATTGGTCTCTGCGCTATTTTTAATAGCAGAAACTTCAGCACTAGACTGGGGACCTACAACATAATGAATGTTTTTAGAATTGGCATCTTTCAACGCTGCCTGAGCTAATGCGGTATCGAGCTTAGTATCGTAAAAAATAGCTGTAAATCGTATTGGTGAACCCACCTGCAGTAGAAATGCATTAACATCAGCAACCGCTAATGTCATAGCCTCTTGAGAGTTTACTCCCAAACTAGACCAATTACCGGTAAGCGATAACAATCCAGCTATAGGAATAGTATTATCTTGAATAACTGTATCTGATTTTTTACAAGATGTAAGTAAAATAAATAGGGATAAAACAACTAATAATCCTTTCCGCATGGGGTACCTTTTATATAAATTATCATGCAAGATAATGATATATTTTTTGACGCCTTACCCTGAGATTACTGATCTTAAAAAAAGCTAATGTTTAAAAAACATGAAGATTGAGCCAACAAGGGTTAGCAGCATGACTAACTTTCTATACTGCTGGTCTTGTATTCTTTCAACCAATTTAATTCCCAATATAAAGCCTAAAGCCAAAGTGGGTAACAAAATTGTATCTACTTTTAAACTCTGAAGATGTATGTTTTTCCAATAAAAAACTTGAAACGGTAATTTGAACAAATTCACAAATAAAAAAACCCAAGCGGCAGTACCAATAAAATCATTCTTCGATAAGCGCATAGCTAAAAAATAGAGATTAGAAAATGCTCCAGCCAAATTCCCTAGCATTGTTGTAAATCCGGCAGAAACACCGGTTGCAATGGTAAATGCAGGATGAGTTGGTACTTTTTCAGATTTTCTATATTCCATAAAAAGAACAATGAAAATCGTTACAAGTATAATGACGGCCATTATTTTACGAAAGAGCTGTTCATTCATGTCTTTCCCAAAATAAACACCCAACAATACACCAATCACCATCCAAGGTGTTACTTTCCAAAAATGTTTCCATTGTGCATGTCGATTATAATATAGGACCGCCGCCACATCTGCAACACAAAGCAAAGGCAACACAATACCAGTTGATGATTTACCGCCAAAAACAAATGCCATTAGAGTTACACTAAGCATGTCCAATCCTTTTAATCCGGCCTTACCTAAGCCAATTATGAAGGAGGCCAATAAAATAAGGATCCAGTCAAATAGAGGATAAGATGAGAATATGTCCATATAATCTTAAAAAAGCAATTTACAGATTAATGATTTGAATACTCCTTCTAATTAAAATAAAAATTCATTTGGGGATATGTATAGAAAACGTAAAGTATATAGCATATTCTACTTTCTTGAATATATTTGAACTAGAAACATCATATATGATCAAGTCAATACGTAATATTATTTCGATAATAGGGTTATTTTTTATTCCCCATCTACTAATAGCACAAGATCAAAAAAATAAAAATCAGAAGGCCCCTACGCTTTGTCAAGAAAATTATTTTACAGAAAAGGAAGGTGCCCTATTTCTTAAATCGCATACACTACATAATTTATCAGATTGGGAAATTCGTTCAACCAACATATTGGATCAAATAAAATTGGGGATGAACCTGAATAACGTTCCAAAAAAATCATCAAGCGGAGCGACAATTCACTCCATACAAGAAATGGATGGCTATACCGTTGAAAATGTTTTTTTTGAAAGTATCCCTGGATTTTATGTTACAGGAAATTTATACCGACCAAAAAAACAAAGTACATCTTATGCCGGCATATTATGCCCACATGGACATGACAACAACAAAGAAGGAAGATTTCGGGAACAAACACAAATACGGTGTGCAACACTTGCAAGAATGGGTGCAATCGTATTTGCATGGGATATGGTGGGATATGGAGATTCTAAACAATGCTCACATGAAGTCAATGGAGTACAAAGACTTCAAACCATAAACAGTATTCGTGCACTTGATTTTCTATTAACACAACCAGGGATTGATAAAAATAGAATCGGTATTACAGGGGAATCAGGTGGGGGTACTCAAAGCTTTTTATTGTCAGCAATAGACAAAAGAATAAACGTTTCGGTTCCAGTCGTAATGATTTCAGCTCATTTCTTTGGAGGATGTAACTGCGAAAGTGGTATGCCCATTCATAAAAATGGAGATTTTCAAACTAATAATGTAGAGATTGCCGCTCTCACCGCGCCACGACCAATGTTAATGATTTCAGATGGAGATGATTGGACAAAAAATACACCAAACATCGAATTTCCATTCATGAAAAATATTTATTCTCTCTATCAAGCAGAAAATAATATAGAGAATATCCACTTGCCAAATGATAAACATGATTACGGGAAAAGCAAACGCATGGCGATGTACCCTTTCATGACAAAATACCTAGGCCTTGATCTTACAAATGTTACCGATGAACATAGAGCTATAAATGAAACACCTTCACTAGTGCTAACTAAAAATAGCTTAAGCGCATTCAATGATAACTTTCCTTTACCACAAAATGCAATTCTTGGAGATGAAAAGATCGCAGATCTAATTAGAAAATTTTAGTTCACTAGCTCGTTTGGAAGCATTAATCATTTAATGGGCGTGCAGTGTTCTGCAAGAATTTTAACCTTACCGTCGTGTTTAACAATAGTGATACTGCAACGTTGCTTATCATTAAAGTCCTCCCCATGATATAGGCCCTTCCCTTTCCAAATTGTATTAACTACTGCAGCATTACCCTCTAATTGAATAGTAAGCTGTTCTCGTTCCATAGTTTGCAATTGATATACCTCTGATCCAGCAGTGGCTAACAAGTTCACTCGGTTGAATGTATGTCCGGATTGTGTAAAATAGAGGTAATGTTCAGAAAGCACAGAATCTACTATTGATGCATTTTTTGTCCTCCAACCAACATCAAATTTATTGATTACATCAAATACTTCTTTTTCAGTAAGCACTTCATCTTTGTTTTTACAACTTGAAAAAAAGTAAAAAAGTAAAAAAAGAACAGATAGTTTTTTCATAACGTGTATTTAACAAGTATTTTGTTTTAACTGATAGTGCAAATTAATTCAGTATGCCCTTTAAACGAGTACCAATCAACTCAATCGACTCCATGAGTTTGTTATGAGGTAATTCAGCAGCATCCAATTGAAAGGTCACTCTAGAAATACCTCCTAGCGCATTAGCGTGCCTAATAATTTTATCAGCAACTTCTTCCGCACTTCCAACCAATAAGGCTCCAGTTAGACCAGCTTGCGCATCAAAATGTGCCCTTGTTGTTGGAGGCCATCCTCGCTCTTTTCCAATCTTAGTCATAGCAGCTGCATACCCTGGATAAAAATCTTCTCTAGCCTGCACACTATCTTTACCAACATAACCAATGGAGTGAAGTCCTACTTCTAATTTATCGATGGGATGACCCGCCCTCTTCCAAGCCTGACGATATAAATCCACTAACGGCCTGAACCGATGGGTTTCCCCACCTATAATAGCAACCATCAATGGCAGGCCTAAAGTCCCAGCTCGTATAAACGACTCTGGCGTTCCACCCACCCCCAACCAGATTGGAATTGAAGTTTGCATCGGCCTTGGATATATCGGCTGATTAATAATAGCAGGCCTGAATTTACCCTTCCAGGTAATAAATTCATTTTCTCGTATTTTCAAAAGCAAATCAAGCTTCTCTATAAATAACTCATCATAATCTTCCAAACTATAACCAAACAACGGAAAAGCATCTATAAATGATCCTCGCCCGACAACCATTTCTGCCCGACCACCTGATATTAAGTCTAACGTAGAAAAACTCTGAAAAACCCTCACTGGGTCTGCGGCACTCAATACGGTAACAGCGCTACCAAGACGAATACGGGTTGTTCGAGCGGCTGCAGCAGCCAAAATTAATGCAGGAGCAGAGTCTAAAAATCCCTTTCTATGATGCTCTCCAATTCCAAAAAAATCAAGACCTACTTCATCTGCAAGGACAATCCTATCCAATAATTGAGCAATAGCTTCTTGATCACTTATTGCATTAACACTATTACCACTAAACATAGCCGCAAAACTATCTATACCAACTTCCATAAAACCTATTTATTCAATATGATCAAATTAGTCATTACAATTATAACACACAAATTTACCCAAACCGTCTCAATCAAAGGAGATAAATGATATATATTACTTTATTACAAGTCCATATGGGTATAAACGTGATATAAGTCACCATTTCAATTGGTTAACATCTTTAATTTCGAAATATGCATAATGAATTAAAAAAGCATTGGGAAGATGTATACCAAAACAAGAAGCCAAATGAGGTAAGTTGGTTACAAGAAATACCAAAAATGTCGCTTGAATATATCCAACAGCTCAACATACCACTTTCTGCCAAGATCATCGACATAGGTGGAGGTGACAGCTATTTAGCTGAACATCTTCTAGAAAAGGGATATACTAACATTACGGTGCTCGACATTTCAGAAAATGCAATTAATAGGGCAAAACAACGATTAGCCGCTAAGGCCAATCTTATAAAGTGGATTAACACAGATATCATCAATTTCAAGCCTACTACTACCTATGATTTATGGCACGATAGAGCAACATTTCATTTTCTTACAACACCAGAATCAATAGATAAATACCTTCTAATCGTTAAAGAAGCAGTAAAAGGGAAAATAGTAATTGGAACTTTTTCAAATGAAGGCCCTACATCATGTAGTGGTCTTAAAATTACCCAGTATGATGAACCTAACTTGGTAGAAAAATTTAAATCTATTGGATTTAGAAAAAACAACTGCAAAATTGAGGAACATAAAACTCCGTCACGCACCTTACAAGAATTTATATTTTGTGCATTTACAAATGTATAACAGTTGATCTGCGAATAAAAATAGATTTCAAAACTAACAGCCCCTTTTTCAATACAATATTTTTTCTGCCTAAATAGGATGCTTATATTTATACTCAACCTTGTTTGATGTAAATATGAAAATTGCTGTAACGGGTGCAAGCGGACATATTGGGAATGTTGTTTGTAGGCAACTCTTAGAAGAAGGCTATAATGTCAATGCCTTATATAATAAGGATCAGCGAAGCTTGGAAGATCTCAATATCAATCTATTCCAAGGTAGTGTACTCAATAAATCCGACCTCGAACATTTAATAGACGGAGTGGATGTGGTTATTCATTGCGCTGCCATCATCAGCATTGATGGCGACCCTCAAGGAATAGTGTTTAAGACAAATACAGAAGGACCAAAAAATATTCTTGATGTATCCATCCAAAAAGAAGTCAAAAAAATAATTCACATCAGTAGTGTTCATGCCGTAACAGAAATACCGCATAGTGTTCCTTATGATGAATGTAGACCATATAAAAATATGGGGTCATCTGCCTACGATTACTCAAAAGCTCAAGGAGAACAAATACTATTACATGGCTCGAAAAACAATCCAATTGAAGTCATAGTACTAAGACCAAGCTGCGTAATTGGTCCCTATGATTTTAAACCCTCAAAAATGGGGAGTGCGTTACTTGATTTCTATAATGGGAAGGTTCCATTTATACCTGAAGGCGGATATAACTTAGTAGATATCAGAGATGTAGCATCGTCTACTGTAAATGCAATTGAACATGGAAAAGATGGTGAAATCTACTTACTATCAGGGAAGTATGTCAATTTCAAAGAGCTCTCACAAGCTATCCATAACGTAACAGGAAAAAAAACACCAAATTTAACTATACCATATTGGGTAATGAAAGGCATTTTACCCTTTGTGTCATTACATGCAAAAATTACAAAATCTGCCCCCTCGTTTACAAAGGAATCCATTGAGGCAATCAGAAATGGGCATCCAAACATGAACCACGCTAAAGCTAAAGTTGTCCTTAACCACAATCCAAGACCGCTAGAAGAAACACTGCGCGACTTTTTCAATTGGCAAATAGAAAATAAAGTAATTTCAGCCTCATGAACACTCAAACCCTGAATTGGATTTCATACGGATGGATTGGCATTGCATTGATAGTGCATGTTACGATGTTTTACATTAAAGCACCATTTGGAAGACATACTACAGAAAAATGGGGCCTTACCATAAATAACAAACTCGGATGGTTCATCATGGAACTTCCCTCGCTTGGAATAATGATCTATTTCCTTATTACGGGAACACAATCATTCACATCCTATGTATGGATACTATTCTCAGTTTGGATTTTTCATTACCTAAATAGAACAATTATATTTCCCATAAGGATAAAATCAACACCAAAAAAAATTCCGCTGGCGATTGTGTCAAGTGCTATTTTTTTCAATTTTATAAATGCTGGCTTAAACGGATATTATCTCGCAGAAATGTCGACAGCAGAACAATATAGTTTTGAGTGGCTAACAAGTATACACTTCATTATTGGCGCCACATTATTTGTTATTGGTATGTTTATCAATTGGAAATCAGACAGCATACTAATAAGCTTGCGCAAAGAAGGCGAAACAGGATACAAAATTCCAAAAGGATTTTTATTCCACTACATCTCTTCTCCAAATTTATTTGGTGAAATAATTGAATGGCTCGGATTTGCGCTTATGGCTTGGAATTTGCCAGGACTAACATTCATGGTTTGGACATGCGCAAACTTAATTCCAAGAGCAAAAAACCACCACGATTGGTATCTCAATAATTTTCAAGATTACCCCAAAGACAGGAAAATTGTTTTTCCCTTTCTATATTAATATTTAATAATAAGTAACTAAACTTATTATGATCTAAGCTTATGACTTTAAAAAAATTATATATTTTTCTATTTATTATCTGCACTGCAACTGCTAAAGCACAGGTATTTACCGATAGCAACATACCCATTGTTATTATTACTACAGACAAAGATCCAAACACAGGACTACCAACAAATATACCTGATGAACCTAAAGTATTAGGCTCAATGAAAGTTATATATAGACCAGATGGTTCTCGCAACTATGTAACAGACCAAAATAACCTAGGCTTTCTTCAATACAATGGAAGAATTGGAATTGAAACTAAAGGCTCTAGTTCCCAATTTTTAGAAAAAAAACCATACAGCATAACAACACTTGCTGATGATAATATAACCAATAACAATGTCAGTATTTTAGGAATGCCAGAAGAAAATGATTGGATATTAAATTCACTAGCCTTTGATCCATCCTTAATAAGAGATTACCTCTCTTATTATCTTTCAAGAAGTATAGGAAATTATGCAGCCAGAGGTAAATATTGCGAGGTAATTGTAAATGGAGAATATAGAGGTCTATATATTTTCATGGAAAAAATAAAAATTGACAAAGAACGTGTCAATATAGAAAAAATGGATCAAGCTGATAATAGTGGTCTTAAGCTTACTGGAGGATATATTGTTAAAGCTGATAAAACCAATGGAGATCCAGTAGCATGGGAAATGGAAAATAACAACGGAGGATACGTCCAATACATTCATCATAATCCAAAACCAGAATTCATCAATTCTATACAAAGTACTTACATCCAATCTATTTTTAATAGACTCAAGGATGATATGATAACACAAAACGAATCAATAAAAGATGGCTATCCATCTGATATTGACGTTCCAAGTTTTATCGACTACATGATTATTAATGAGCTATCATCTAACGTTGATGCATACCAAATAAGTACTTATTTCCATAAAGACAGGGGAGGGAAATTGAAAGCTGGACCAGTATGGGATTGCAATTTGACATATGGGAATGACTTAGTCTTTTGGGGACTAGATAGAAGCTTTGTAGATGTATGGCAATTTGACAATGGTGATAATACAGGATCACGATTTTGGAATGACCTCTATAAAAATCAAACTTATAAATGCCATCTTGCAAAACGATGGAAACAAGTAAGCCAACCCAATAACTCATTGAACTATACCTCAATATCTAAAAAAATCGACACTATCATTTTAGAAATTAATGAAGCGGCAACGCGAGAACAAAATAAGTGGTATTCTGTTGGCAATCTTCAATCAAACGTAAATGATATAAAAACATGGCTCCAAAAAAGGATTGAATGGATGAACACAACAATAGGAAACGATGATCTCTGTCCAACGCCTATAGCACCCCCCTTGGTTATTTCCAAAATCCATTATAACCCTTTAGAAAGTAATGGATACTTAAGTGATAATCTTGAATTCACTGAAATCACAAACAATAGTAATCTGAAAGTTGATATGTCAGGGCTCTATTTTAGTGAACCAGGCTTCAATTTTCAATTTCCGATTAACTCTACAATAGATCCACTTCAAAAAATATATTTATGTAGCGATAGTATAGCGTTTAAAAATATTTATGGTGTAACTCCATTGGGACAATTTGGAAGAAGTTTGTCAAATAAGTCTCAGAAATTAGTCCTTTCAGATGCATGGGGAAACACCATAGATGAAGTAGAATATAAAGATGAAGCTCCGTGGCCTCTTGAAGCAGACGGCAAAGGGTCTTTCCTAGAATTAATAAACATCTCCTTTGACAATAGTCTTGCCTCAAGTTGGATTGCGAAAGACTCTGCATTTCAACAAATTAAAATTGAAACAACCATTTCAATATTTCCAAATCCATTTGTAAATCAGTTAAATATAAAAAACGGAAATGATTACCCATTAGAGCTACGTATATTTAATGCGACAGGACAACTACTCCAACACATAAAGAATATATCAGCTGGACAAGAAATTCAACTTGGAAGTAACTATAGATCAGGAATATACATTATTGAAGCAACAGGAAATGGAGAAAAGATAATTAGAAAAGTCCTCAAATCATAAGCGTTCACGTGCACTCAGCCTATAAAATGAAAAAATATATTACTACTATTTTAATTGGAACAGTAATTTTTTATGGATCAGGATTAGCGCAAACTATAGATAAAATATCTCTAAAGCAAGTCAACATTGAAACGTCAATTTATGGGAAGCTTTTTGGAACGTTAACCCTACCAGAAAATACAACGAAAAAAACACCTATTGCGCTCATTATTGCTGGATCCGGACCAACGGATAGAGATGGCAATAATTCAATAATGAAAAATAATTCGCTAAAACTATTAGCAGAACTATTGGCGAAAAATGGTATAGGGTCAGTAAGATACGACAAACGAGGGGTGGCAGAAAGTATGTCTGCTGCTAGGTCTGAAACAGAATTACGATTTGAAAATTATATAAGCGATGCAAAAGACTGGATCAATTGGATCAAAATTAATAACCCTCATAGCAAGATAATTGTAATAGGACATAGTGAAGGCTCACTCATTGGCATGATCGCAGCAACTGAAAATGCAAATGCCTTTATTTCGATAGCGGGTGCTGGAAGAACAGCTGACGTAATACTTAAAGAACAACTTGTATCACAACCAAAATTGATAAAAGATATGTGTTTTCAGATGCTAGACAGTTTGAAAATTGGGAAAACAAAAGACAGTATTAATCCAATCTTGTTTTCCCTATTCAGACCAAGCGTACAACCTTATCTCATATCATGGTTTAACTATGACCCACAAATTCAATTAAAAAAACTTAAGAAACCATCACTAATCATACAAGGGAATAACGATATTCAAGTTACAATAGAAGATGCTAACCTATTACAATATGCAAACCCCAAAAATCAATTGATCATAATAGACAAGATGAATCATCTATTAAAATTAGTTGATGGGGATAGAAAAGCAAATGTTGATACATACAATAACCCAAACTTACCAATAGCCCCATTATTAATAGAAAGTATAGTAAAATTTATCAAGTCAAAATATGTTATGCATTAGTCAAAACATAAGAAGTATTCATTTGGCTTCAAATACAAATCTTATTCTTACATTCAAGTACAAATCAATATTATGCAAGACATTCATCTTCATCACGAAGCACATTTGCAAAGTAGTGACCTATTGACCGATGTAGTCATCGGTATGAGCGATGGACTAACTGTTCCCTTCGCATTAGCAGCAGGACTGAGTGGCGCTGTTCAAGGAAATGTTAGCCTAATTTGGATTGCCGGTATCGCTGAAATTTCAGCCGGATCTATTGCCATGGGTCTAGGAGGATACCTTGCCGGACGAACAGAACAAGACCATTATGAAAGCGAATTAAAAAAAGAATATTGGGAATTAACACATAAAAGAAAAGACGAAATCTGGGAAGTGAAAAAAGTATTTCTCGATTGGGGGTTAACTGAAGAAACTGCAGAAGAAGCGACACAAGAAATTATAAAAGACGATAAACGTTGGGTCGACTTTATGATGAAATACGAATTGGGATTAGAGAAACCTGATCCTAAAAGAGCGTCACGAAGTGCATTCAACATTGGACTAAGTTATATCGTTGGGGGACTAATCCCGCTAATTCCTTATTTCTTTGTAAGTGATGCAATCAGCGGATTAAAAGTGTCAGCTATCATAACCCTTGCTTGTCTATTTATATTTGGATTTTTCAAAAGCAAAATCACAGGAATAAATCCTTGGACAGGTGGACTTAAAGTAATGATGATTGGTGCATTAGCAGCAGGAGCTGCATTTACCATTGCAAAATTAATTGAAGGTGGTCATGCATAAGGCTTACTAGAAGTATAATTTAAAATATAAATAATGAAATTTAAATACCATAAGCCTATTCATATGAAACAGTATCTAATCATATTATTGAGTTACTGTATCGTAGCCTGTAATAATACTAGTGATAATACTGATATCGTTAAAAACGACAGCTTAATTGAGGTAGAAAAACACCTTCCTGAAAATGCACTAAAAGGATTAGTTGTTTCAGATGGACTAGAAATAAAAAAGTTCGCTACTGAACCGATGCTTCAAAATCCAACAAACATTGATGTAGATGAGAGAGGAAGGGTTTGGGTCACAGAAGCATATAATTATCGTCCAGCAATAAATGGAAATCCAACTAATCCAAAAGGGGATCGAATAATGATATTAGAAGATATTGATGGTGACGGAAATGCGGATACATCAAAAATATTTTATCAGGACTCTTCATTAAATTCGCCATTAGGAATTTGCGTTCTAGGAAACAAAGTCATCGTTTCTCAGAGTCCATACATCTGGGCCATCTATGATGACAACAATGATGATAAAGCAGATAGAAAGGAAATCATGTTTAGTGGTATAGGCGGCGAACAACACGACCATGGGGCACATGCGATTACTTTTGGTGCAGATGGAAAACTATACTTCAACGTTGGAAATGAAGGTCATACACTAAAAGATAAAAACGGAAAAGATATTTTAGATCAAGATGGCGATGTAATAGGACCAAAAAAATATAAACAGGGAATGGTCTTTAGGTGTAATACCGATGGATCTAACGTTGAATGCCTTGGCAACAATTTTAGAAATCCATTTGAAGTGGCAGTGGATAGTTATGGTACACTTTGGCAAAGTGATAATGATGATGATGGAAATCAAGGAACTCGAATCAATTATGTTATGCCATATGGAAACTATGGGTACACTGATGAAATCACAGGAGAGGGATGGGACGCAAACAGAATTAATATCGAAGACTCAATACCACTAAGACATTGGCATCTTAATGATCCGGGTGAAATTCCCAATCTATTGCAAACAGGGGCTGGCTCACCAACGGGAATGCTTATTTATGAAGGAAATCTTTTGCCAAAGCAATTTCAAGGGCAAATGATCCATTGTGATGCTGGACCTAATGTAGTGCGTGCTTATCCTGTTAGCAAAAAAGGAGCTGGCTACACTGCTAGTATAATAAATCTTGTAGAAGGTAGTGATGATAAATGGTTCAGGCCATCCGATGTTTGTGTCGCCCCAGACGGTTCATTAATCATAGCCGATTGGTATGACCCAGGAGTAGGGGGCCATCAGGCTGGCGATCAAGTTCGAGGTAGGATATACCGTCTGGCACCAAAAGAAACTCCTTATAAAATTAAATCAGAAAATTATACAACTCCTGAAGGTGCAGTTCATGCTTTATGCAATCCAAATTTATCTATTCGATATCATGCATACAACGTACTCAAGGGAATGGGTTCAATTGCAATTCCTGCATTGGAAAAAACATGGTCAACATCAGATAACCCACGATTTAAAGCGAGAGCATTTTGGGCCCTTGTTACAATAAACCAAAATGAAAAATCAAATTACATTAAGCTCGCTATATCAAACGAAAACTCAGATATCCGCATTCTAGGCATTCGTGCTGCAAAAGAGCTAGGAGAAGATTTAATTCCTATCATTCGTCAGCTATACAAGGATAAGGAAATGCAAGTTAAAAGAGAATGTGCAATAGCATTAAGGCATCTTAAATCAAGCGAAGCGGCTCCCTTATGGGCAAACCTTGCAGCGGAATATACCGGAGAAGATCGTTGGCTCCTTGAAGCACTTGGTATTGGAGCAGATAAACAATGGGATACTTTTTTACCAGCCTACATGAATAAAATAAATAGCTCATTAAATCATGCTGGAGCTAAAGATATTATTTGGCGCGCAAGAACAGACAAATCAATACCTCTTTTAGCTAGTCTTGCATCCGATTCATCTACATCCTTAAAAAATAGACTTCGCTATTTTAGGGCATTTGAATTCAACAGTGGATCATTGAAATATGAATACCTAGTACAAATGCTTCATGAAAATAAAAACCAAGATATTGAATTGAGTAAAACCATTCTCTATTGTCTTAATAAAGAAACAGTTCGACAATCCATTGAAGCCCAAAAATCACTACAAACTGTATTAATTAGTTTGATAGGTACTCAAGAATATATTGATCTTGTCAGAAAATTTGAAGTCAAAACAGAAAGTAAAAATTTATTAGCTATAGCAATCTCAAAATGTAATGAAGATATTGGAGTAGAATCCGCTGAAATCTTACTTAAAGTAGGTGGGTCAAATTTGATTGCTCCGATTTTCAAGGGTAATGATACATCAAAACAATATTCTTTAATCACATCATTATCAAAAGTTGGAAGCAAACAATCTGTTGAGGTACTAGAAAAAATAATGATTACTCAAAGTCTTCCCGAAGAATTACGTGAGAAAGCAGCACAACGTATTGGAAAGAGTGACTTTGGAGAAACGAGAGTGCTGTTTTTATTAAAAAATAATAAAATACCTGATTTAAAGCATCATCTCTTTGTCTTTTTAATACATTTATTTGTTGTCTAAGTGAATCTATCTCTAATGAATCATCCATTAACGATGAATAACCAAACATGATTGAATT
>CAJBBV010000020.1 GCA_903951405.1 uncultured bacterium | reverse complement strand
TATACCATCATCTTGACTACTGCCATCGCCCAGTTTTCCGATGTACATTCCCGGTCTGAGTCGGATATGCTCCTTCCAGTCCAGGCTCTTGATCGAGTCTTCGTTATATTCAAAAATCTCCCCTCCGGTTTGCTTCGACATGTGCTTTTCTACATTTAATATAAATATCTAGCCAGCATACATAAATGAACGCTGAGCCGGTCAAAGATAAAATAATGCACCTCCCCTTTGGAAATGAGGTTATCAACGGAATGTGCATAAAATTAATTAGAGCGGTAAATTCCCTGTCAGTTCATCCTTTTCTTCATGGAACTGACCTGGTCTTGAAGGTTTGACACCAGGCTAGCTAATTGCCCAACATCCCAACGCTGCTGCTGAGCCACTTTGGTTATGACCATATGAGCCTGCCATAATTCTAGAATATCCTCGGCATTGACGTCGTATGGTTGATAGGCTTGGTTGTCGCTGGTAAGTGTTATTTTGTTCTTTGTCTTAGGGTTTTTGGATAATCGCTTATAGACAATTCCTTCACTTCTACTCACTACAATGTACGTACTATGCTGTTTTACATCCTCGAGTCCATCAATTTTTTGTCCAACTATAATAGATCCAGTTGGAGTGGGCAACATACTTTCACCTATAATTTCAAACGCCCTATACTGGCCACTTCCAAGCATAGGTAAGGTAAATGTGTTCAATTCATCTATGAATTCCTCATCTGCATAACCTGCTAAATAGCCTGCTGCAGCCTTCATCGGAACAAAGTGAATCTGATTTGGCTCTGACCCCAATTTTTGCATCCTGCGTTTTGCCAAATAATTGCCTTTCACTTCACTCAGATCCTTTCGAAGCAGATCATCTAAACTAATTTTAAATTGATCACTGATGAGCTCTAGAACATCAATCCTAGGCTCAGCTCTTTCTTCTTCATAGGCTCCCAGCAATGAGCGCTTGATCTGAAGTTTGTTGGCGAACTCTTCTTGCGTTAAGCCTTTGAGTTTACGTAGATACTTGAGATTTTGACCTGCGAACGACTGTGACATACTAATAAATTTAGAGCAATATACTAAATATTTTAGTTATCAAACAAATTTTTACTAATTTTTTAAAGATAATCAGGATACCCAGGGAAGCCCTTCAGTGAAATAAAGTGTATTTTTAACCATACAAAAGAGGAAAATGAAAAAGGATGTAAACAGGAAATCCGGAAAGAAAAAACCCGTCATTTTAATCACTAATGATGATGGACTCACTGCACCCGGTATCATGCACTTAATTGAAGCGGTAAAGGACCTAGGTCGTGTAGTCGTAGTGGCACCAGATAAACCACAGTCGGGCATGGGTCATGCCATCACCATTGGGTTTCCCCTACGCATGCATAAAACCCACCTTATAGAGGGGGTCGAATCATGGAGTTGCAATGGCACACCAGTAGATTGTGTAAAGTTGGCAGTTGATAAAATACTGCATCAAAAACCAGATATCTGTCTGAGTGGTATTAACCATGGCGCCAACCATTCTATTAACGTGATTTATTCAGGCACGATGAGTGCTGCAATAGAAGCATCCATCGAAAATATTCCAGCGATAGGCTTTTCATTATTAGATTATAGCCATGAAGCTGATTTCAGTGGAGCAATGATTTACGCTAGACAGATTGTTGAGCAAATTCTATCTAAAAAGGCAGATAAGCATCTTTGTTTGAATGTAAATATTCCAGCGGTAGATGTAAAACTTATAAAAGGAATAAAAGTATGTCGCCAGGCCTATGCAAAGTATAAGGAAGAGTTCCAGGAACGCAAAGACCCTTCTGGAAAGAAATATTATTGGCTGACCGGAGAATTTTTGAATTTCGACAAAGGAAAAGATACTGATGTATGGGCGCTTAAACATAACTACGTAAGTATCGTGCCCGTTCAATACGACTTAACCAATTACACCTTGAAAAAAATGGTTGAAAAAAACTACACATGGTAATATTTAAAAAAGATCAATTTGCATTCGGCCTAATCATAGGATTGATAATGCCCGTCATTAGCTTTTGGGGATATTACTATTGGAAATTCAGCCTATTCCCCTTTAAAGAATTTTTATATGCCTTGCAAACAAATAAGCAATTGATAACAGGATTAACCATCCCTTGTCTATTAATGAACATCATTATTTTCACGCTGTACATTAACGGGCAACGAGATAAAACTGCAAAAGGAATTTTTACCATAACCCTGATTTATGCAATCACATCACTGCTCTTTAAATTTTTTGCATAATTATTTCTTTTAATCACCAACCCCAAAATGATTGAATGAGGTATTACATAATAGCAGGAGAAGCTTCGGGTGACCTACATGCCAGCCGATTGATACGTGCCATTCGGCTGAAAGATAGTAATGCTGAATTTCGAGCTTGGGGCGGTGATTTGATGCAAGCCGAAGGAGCAACAATCATAAAACACTACAGAGACCTCGCTTTCATGGGATTCTCAGAAGTGGTTGCCAACTTGCGTACTATCTTTAAGAATATGCGCTTTTGCAAAAATGATTTATTGGCTTATCATCCAGATGCAGTGATTTTTGTAGACTACCCAGGATTCAATTTACCCATAGCAAAATTTGCCAAAGAAAAAGGGCTTAAGACAATCTATTATATATCCCCTCAAGTATGGGCGTGGAAAGAAAAAAGAGTTAACACCATTCGCAAGACAGTAGACAAGATGCTCGTCATTCTCCCTTTCGAAAAAGCATTTTATAAAAAATGGAATTACGAAACAGAATATGTTGGACATCCCCTGATTGAAATAATTGATGGATTCAAATCACAACATACTGTGCAAAAAATTCGCGAAGAATTGGGATTTGAAGAAGGTAAAAAAATCATAGCCATACTACCCGGATCGAGAAAACAAGAAATCACAAAAAAATTGCCCATCATGTTGGCCGCAAGCCGCTATTTCAACAACTATTTATTTGTAGTTGCGCAAGCTTCAGCAATAAGTGATGAGTTGATTAACTCCTTTACTTCATCTTACCCCAATGTTAAAATTTTAAAAGGGGAAACATATAAATTACTTTCTATTTCAGAAGCGGCCTTAGTTACCTCCGGCACAGCCACGCTAGAGACTGCCCTTTTTGATGTGCCTGAAGTTGTATGCTACAAAGGATCTGCCATCTCCTATGCCATAGGAAAGCGATTAATTAAAGTTCCGTACATAGCGTTGGTTAACCTCATTATGAATCAGCCTATCGTTAAAGAATTAATTCAAGATGAACTCACTCCAGAAAATATAAAATCCGCACTTGAAAATATTCTACCTGATGGGGCTGCTAGAAAAGATATGATTGCTCACTACAAGCAGCTTCAAGATTTATTAAGAGCAGGAGGTGCTGCTTCAGAAAAAGCTGCAACGATTATTTGCGGGATGAGTTAAATGCGAATTATCTCTTGCTGTCAATGATTATCGCAGACAGGCCCTGACTAGAATAACAATAATGGCAAAAAGAAATAGCAGTATAGAAATGCGATTTATTCCATGCATGTATTTCACAAAAGATGAATTTGGTGCATTCGGATCTTTTTTTCTCAAATAAAGATATGTGGCTATTTGCTGAAGGATTGTCATAACAATGAATAAAAAACAAATGTAGCTGCTTTTTAGGAAATTCAAACGTGATTAAACTGCTAACAAGCTACATCCTCGTATATCACTTTTATCCACTCTGCCAGTCACAGAGAAGCTCCCATCTGTATTAAAAGTACCAAGATCATCAGTCGCAATGAATGCTATACTGTCTTCATTAGCTAAGTCGATTATATTGATGACACCAGCCTGTCCACGATCATCATCTGCTGTCCAAACATCAAACGGATCATCTAAGGCTCTTAATAGCACCTTCATGGTTGAAGGTATTTTAAAAAGACCATCTCCATGAGAATACGCTTGAGATAAGAGTTCTGTCATTCCATACTCTGCATGAATTTTCTCTACGCCAAAACGCGTGGCAAGCAGCAAATGAAGTTCAGCCCTAGTTATCTCCTTCTTGCGCCCCTTCATACCCCCTGTTTCCATGATTATGGTGTACTTCAACTTCATTGGATATTTCTCAACGAAATCAATCAATGCGAATGTGACACCAATCAATAGTGTAGGCTGTTTACTTGCTTCAAGTTCAAGCAGCTTATTATGGAGCTCTTCATAGTTAGTTAAGTAAAACCCACTTTCGGGATGCTTGCTTTTCTTGATAAAATAATCAGCCATGCATACCAAGGAAGAATTAGTACGTTCTAAATAAGATGGCAACAGGGCAAGAATACAATATTTATCTAGCTCCCCATACGACTCTTTAAATAAAGCTTCTGCATTGTTCAAGTAAGCCTGAGTATTTTTTACATAATGCTTACTGTTTTGTGTAGTGGTTGTCCCACTGCTTTCAAAACAGCTTTCGGGTATAAATTCCCCTGTTTTCACCTGATGTGACTTAAAAAATGAAATGGGAAGAAAGGGGATATCCTGTAATCTAGATACAGATAATGGATCAACGGAAAGTTGCTTCAGAAAGTCTTTGTATAGAGGATTTTCTGTTGCCTGATAACGAAATAGCTCAATAGCGCGTTTAAAAAAACCCGAATTGTCAAATACGGTTAAATCTTCTTTAAAATGAGGATCTTCAAATAGGTTTTTCAATCTGAATCGGTTAATTTTGAGTAGATCAACAATGATCAACAAAGGTACATGACAAAACAATTCGTTTACATCTTGTTCTTGCTCTTTATTATTAGCTGCAGCAAAGATAGCATTCAATCAACCCCACAATTGAAGTTGAATAGCATCAGTACAACCGTAGTAACCCAAGGGAGTGATTTAGTAATTAAATTTCGCTTAACGGATAAAGAAGGTGACTTCAACGACACTATTTGGGTAAAAAAAGAAACTACATCATGCCTATCAAGTGATTTCATAGATTCGACCAAGTATACAATACCCAAAGAAATACCTAGAAAAAATAACTTTGATGGTGAAGTTACCATCACACTCTTCTATCCGATTGATCTTCAGCCATTTTGCAATAAAGCTGACACAGCTGTCTTCAGTTTTTGGATCAAGGATGCAAAAGGAAATCAAAGTGATACGACCAAAACAGAACCCATCATCATACAGTAATACGCTGTTTGTTTTCAATTCAATACATCATGGCAAAAACATCAAAACCGAAAGCAAAGTCTAAAAAATTATTATCCGACATCTCCTATTCTTTTTTAAAAACATACATCAACACCCCCTCTCCTACTGGGTTTGAATCAGGCGGACAAAAAGTATGGATGGAATACGTAAGGCCTTATGTAGATGAAATTTTTACGGATCCCTATGGATCTGCTGCAGGAATCATAAACCCCTCTCATGATTTCAAGGTGATTATTGAGGCACATGCGGATGAGATAAGTTGGTTTGTGAATTATATTTCAGCTGATGGACTCATTTATTTAAAACGCAATGGTGGTGTAGATCATCAAATTGCTCCTGGAAAGCGTGTATTTATTCATGGGAAAAAAGGACTTGTAAAAGCTGTTTTCGGATGGCCCGCCATTCATACTAGGTTGGGAGGTAATGAGCGAAAAGACCCACAGCCTTCTGTAGAAAATCTATTTTTAGATTGTGGTGCTCGAAACAAAAAAGAAGTTGAACAACTTGGTATCCATATTGGTGCAGTAGCTACTTATGAGGAAGGCTATGATGAATTAGCATATGATTATTTAATCGGCAGAGCAATGGATAACCGCGTAGGTGGTTTCATGATTGCAGAAGTTGCTCGATTATTAAAAGCAAACAAGAAGAAACTACCCTACAGTTTATATGTAGTTAATGCCGTTCAGGAAGAAATTGGATTACGTGGTGCAGAAATGATTGCACGTAGAATAAAGCCGGATATCGCAATCATTACAGACGTTACCCATGATACCACTACTCCGATGGTGAATAAAATCATCGAAGGTGATGTGGCATGTGGCAAAGGACCATCTCTTGCATTTGGACCAGCAGTTCATAATAAATTACTTACACTCGTTGAAGATGTAGCCGAAAAAAACAAGATTCCGGTTCAAATGAGGACTGTGAGTAGAAGCACCGGAACCGATACTGATTCTTTTGCTTATGCTAATGAAGGATGCCCTTCTGTATTGATTTCACTTCCATTGAAATACATGCATACAACGGTTGAAATGTTGCACAAACATGACATTGAAGAAACAATTCGTCTAATGTATGAGACCTTGCTAGCTATTTCTCCCAAAACAAACTTGAGTTACTTCTAATTAGTCTGATTTTCTAAACCGATAGGTAAGGCCAACTTGATTGTACCCAAGAGACACTTGGTAATTTGATCTACTATAGCAAAAATCAAGTCGTTGCAGTTTTAGTGTGATTCCATAGCTGAACCCTGTTAATCCATTGGAAAAATTCTGTATTCTCAATTCCTTCCTTTTCAGAAAATTGTATCCCCCTGTTAATACAATTTTTTTCCCAACCAGGATGTCTGTGGCTAAGATCACATGACTAATCAATTTACCTACGAATCCATTTTCTTCAGTACGACCATAATTGTCTGTATTGAAAAAATTATCATTATAGAGAATATCAAATTGATGGATATGTTGTGCTGTTAAGGAAAATCGGATTGGCGCTTTTTCGAGTTGCTTAGTTAAACCGATAGTCATATCAAAGGGAAGGTCTTCTTGAATGCCTGCATAGGTAGTCATTTGTATGCCCATATTCTTTGCTGAAAATCCAAGCTGTATTAATTTTTCCTCGTCGTAATAATTCAGTCCAACATCCATTGCCAAAGCACTACTCTTGTACCCACCATACCTAGAGTTGACAAACTTCAAAGACAACCCATAATACCACCGAGTACCATATTTTCTAGCTCCACTTAATTGAACCACTTGATCAAACGGGCTAAACGTACCTAATATATTTCCAGCTGCATCGGTCTGATCTAATGAACCATAGTTAAGATGATAAATAGATAAGGCAACGGTTGTATTGATTTTTTTAACATGATGGACGCCTATCGCATTGAACGCTGTTATGGTTGGAGCCAAAAACGTAAAATTCGTAGATACGTTACCATCATTTTTCTCTCTTAGTAAAGCAGGATTTTCATTAATCAGTGCTGGCTCACCTGAGAGGCTTGAGACATTCTTTCCCCCTAATGCCCCCGTAAGGGGATGCGACGGTAAGCTCAAAAAATTATATACGGAACTTCCTCCAAGCGTTTGGCCATTAAGTATAGTATGGGCTACACACAGAATGAATACGATTAACCAGGAATTGAAACGCTGTAGCATTCATTAAAATTAAGCTAAGAATCCATAAAAAAAATCCCCCATAGAAATGGAGGACGTTCTTTAACCATAAAACAATCAATATCTGAAGCAAAATGCTATTCTCTAAAACACCTCAAGGATATATTTTGTTTACATAGTATTAAATTAATTTAAAGCTAGATCCAAAACTTGCTGCATGGTTTTGACATAATGAAATTTTACTCCTTTAATAAACTCGGGATTAATTTCAAGCACATCCTTTTCGTTTTGCCAACACAAAACAATTTCTTTCAACCCAGCTCGTTTTGCTGCAAGAATTTTTTCCTTGATACCTCCAACAGGCAATACTTGACCACGAAGGGTAATTTCCCCTGTCATAGCCATAAAAGGCTTAACCCTTCTACCTGTAAACGCTGAGGCGAGTGCTGTCATCATCGTAATGCCTGCACTTGGTCCATCTTTCGGCACGGCACCTTCGGGAACATGCACATGTACATTCTTATTTTTAAACAGTTCCGGGTCTATACCTATTTTTTTCGCGTTTGATTGAAGGTATGTATATGCAGTGCTTGCGCTTTCCTTCATTACAGTTCCAAGGTTGCCCGTAAGCTGTAAGTCGCCTTTACCGTCACTGATACTTGTTTCAATAAATAGAATATCCCCTCCTACATAGGTCCATGCCAGCCCTACTGCCACCCCTGGCATGTTGGCGATTTTATATAAGTCATTGCTATATCTCGGCCTACCCAAGATCCTAATGACATCTGGTTGAGTTAGTGTAGCCTTTACCTTCCCTTTTACGGCAACTACTTTAGCTAAACTGCGCATGATACTAGCAAGCTGGCGATCGAGTTCCCTAACACCACTTTCACGCGTATAATTTTCAATAATGAAAGTCATGACAGGTGTACTGACTTTAATGTTGTGATCTTTCAGTCCATGTAATTCCTTTTGCTTAGGAAGCAAATGCTTTTGTGCGATCTTTTCTTTCTCTTCTACCGCGTATCCCGTAAGATCAATTATCTCAAGGCGATCGCGCAGCGCGGGCTGAATACTTTGAATATCATTCGCTGTTGCTACAAATAACACTTTACTTAAATCATATTCGAGTTCAAGATAGTTATCGTAAAATGTATTGTTTTGCTCAGGATCGAGCACTTCAAGGAGAGCTGACGACGGATCGCCTCTCATATCCTTACCTACCTTATCAATTTCATCCAAGATGAGCACCGGATTTGATGATTTCACTTTTCTGATGGATTGGAGTATTCGTCCAGGCATTGCACCAATATAGGTTTTGCGATGGCCTCTAATCTCACTCTCATCATGTAATCCACCTAAGCTAAAACGAACATATTTTCTGCCTATGGCATTAGATATACTTTTACCCAATGATGTTTTACCTATACCTGGAGGTCCGACGAAACAAAGAATTGGGCTTTTCATATCCCCCTTCAATTTCAATACCGCAAGGTATTCTAGAATTCGTTCTTTGATTTTATGCATGCCATAATGATCGTTATCCAATATTTTTTTGGCTTTCTTGAGATCATAACTATCCTGCGTATAATCATCCCAAGGAAGATCAAGCATCAAATCAACATGATTATATACAGTAGAATAATCAGGAGTACTCGAATGCATTCTTTCTAACTTTTCTATTTCCTTTTGAAAAAGTTCTTTTGCGGCAGCAGGCCATTTTTTATTTTCCCCTGCCTTTTTCATCTCACTTAACTCCCTATCATTAGAATCACCACCTAGCTCTTCTCGAATGCTTTTCAATTGCTGCTGAAGAAAATATTCTCGCTGTTGTTTATCAAGCTCTGTTTTTGTTTTGGTAGTGACTTTGTTTTTCAGTTCAGCAAACTGCAATTCATTTTGAAGCAACTTTAACAACATTTCAGCTCTAGCTCGAAGGTCATTCATCTCCAGCAGTTTCTGCTTTTCAATTAATTCGCCGTTGAGGTTACTGCCTACAAAATGAATAAGGAATGCTGGATTTTCAATGTTACGTAAAATAATAGAAGCCTCTGTGGGTATGTTGGGCGATAATTGAATGATCTGGGCAGCAAGGTCTTTGATGGACGCAACTGATGCGTCGAATGGTTGATCATCACTGATGATTTCATCTTCAAGTGTTTCGATTTCTCCTTTGAAGTAAGGATCTTCTGAAGTAATTTTTTTTAATGAAAATCTTCGTTTTCCTTGAAGAATCGCTGTAGTTCCTCCATCAGGCATTTTAATCAATTTGATGATTTTGGCTACGGTTCCAATGTTCACCAAATCTTCAATGCCTGGATCTTCTACATTGCTGTCTTTTTGTGCAAGTACCCCAACTAATTTGTCAGCTTTATACGACTCTGCAATGGCTTTAATGGATTTGTCCCTGCCCACTGTGATGGGGATCACTACGCCCGGGAAAAGGACTGTATTTCGCAGTGGCAGCAAGGGCAACTCACTAGGAATAACGGTTTCATCTACGCCATCACCATCCCCTTCGTGTAGCGGAATGATGGGCATAAAATCCATTTCATCTTCTTGCTGCATATATTT
>CAJBBV010000019.1 GCA_903951405.1 uncultured bacterium | reverse complement strand
TTTTGTTGAGCTGTTTGGTCTAGGCTATAGTTGTATACCGGTATGAGGTTACTAAATGTATCTTTAAACGATTTCTTAGCTGATGCTAAAACTCCGGTTATTTTATTGTTAGCATTAAAATAAAAATTATAGTGGGTAACGATGTTTTGTTTCAGCTTTTTGACTGGACTGATTTTTCCATCAGGAGTAGTTTCGGAAGGGAGTTTTCTATTCTCGTATAACTTTGGCTTTTTTAGATCAAAGGTGATATTTCCCTGACCCAATGCATTTTGGAAACTAAAAAAGCATGACATAGTCATGATGCAGGAAAGTAGCGCAATGGCATAAGGGCTTTTTCTATTGTTCACAGGGTGTAAAACTACATTTAATCCGGATATTTTAAAAGGGTCAAATTTTAGAATTAACATTAACTTTGGCTATAGATCAACGTCAAATTAGTGCGAATATGAGTTTGCCTACCCCCAAGCAGAGTCGTTTTAAGAATCTCACCAATCGGTATCGTTTGGTTGTCATGAATGACCATACTTACCAAGAATTGGTGACATTCAAGATTACACGGCTCAGTTTGTATATTATGTCATGTTTTTTATTTGTATTGCTTGTTGGCTTGACGACGGCACTTATAGTATTTACGCCCATGAAATATTATATACCTGGATATGGCACACAAGCTGAGCGCAGGGAGTTGACCAAGTTGAAGATTCGGACAGATTCGCTTGAAAAGCAAATGTTGTTTCGTGAAACCTATTGGAATAATGTGCGAAATGTATTGGAGGGTAAGGCCAAGTTATCTTTAGATACCTCAATTATCTCCATCCCTGATATGGAGCCATTAACTGATTAATCATTTAAATCATACCCCATGTTTACGATTGTAAAAAGCAAAAATTCAGCAGAAGCCTCTGGCAGTAGTAGTTTATTCAGTAAGGGAACCAGCATCCTTGGTGATATTGAATGCGATGGTGATATCCGCGTGGATGGTAAAATTATAGGGAATATTATAGTAACTGGGAAGTTGATTATTGGCGAAGCTGCAGAAATCAATGGTGAGGTGAAAGCGAATAATGCTGATGTATATGGTAAAATTATAGGTAAATTAATTATTGCAGACTTGCTAACTATTAATCATACTGGTTTCGTGGAGGGCGATCTTTATGCAGGGAAACTTCAGATTGAATCATCGGCAACATTCAATGGTGTTTGTCATATGACCTTGCCAGGCAGTGTTATTGATATCAAGCAAGAAAACGGTAAGAAAGTAGAATTTTCCAATGCCGCTTCACACTGAAAATAAGAAGCCAGGCCTGAATGGCATGCAATTTATTGGGTTAGCTTCCCAATTTTTCATCATAATTGGACTTTCATTGGCGCTTGGGTGGAAAATTGATGGCTGGCTTCACTTTAAATCACCCTGGCTGATTTGGATTTTACCTTTAATTATGATTGTGGGACTTCTTATTAAACTGATTATCGAGACAACAAAAAAAAGATGAAATGACAATAAGAAAAGCATTGTTTCCCATAGCAGGGTTGTTTATCGTAGTAAATTTTATATGTGTTTTTTTTTATGCGTGGCTAACAAGTTTAGACGTTGATGTTAAGATACTCAGGACTGGCAATATAATTGTTTTTGGTCTTACGCTAGTTTCCTTTTATATGTTGTATAAAGGGCTTAAGGCCAAGTCTACAACGGGTTTTTTGTCATCCGTTTATGGTTCGTTCATTATCAAATTAGTCATTGCCGGAATCATTGTTGTTGTTTATTCAAAGGCTTCGAATGGTAATATGAATATGCCTGCTGTGTTTGCCTGCATGTTTCTTTATCTTTTTTATATGTTTATAGAACTACGAGGCTTGCTATTGTTTGTCAAGAATAAATAATATGTCAAAGCAGGAAGCACCCCTGAATTCCCTTAGTGATTTTTTGCCCCCAGGATCCTTTTCCTTGGTAGAGCCGTTTCTATTGAATTATAAAGTTCATCTGACCATAACACGTTCACGTAAGACAGTATTGGGTGATTATCGGAATGCACACTCCGGTAAGGCGCATCGCATAACAGTGAATGGCAATTTAAATCAGTATGCCTTTCTCATTACCTTATTGCATGAGTTGGCGCACTTGATCACGTTCAGTCGATTTGGAAATCGTGTAGCATCCCACGGGAAAGAATGGAAGCAGCAGTTTTCTGAGTTGTTAAAGCATTTTTTGAAAACGGCACTTTTCCCTCAAGACGTCCATCACCAATTATTGACTTCGTTAAGTAATCCTGCGGCCAGCTCTTGTGCAGATGTTGGATTAATGAGGGTTCTTCGAAAATATGATGTTGCCGTTGAAGGGAAATGTTTGGTAGAAGAACTAGCTGAAGGGGATTTTTTTACGATAAGTAATGGCAGGGTTTTTAAGGTCGGCCAAAAGCTTAGAAAAAGAATTCAAGGGCTTGAAGTATCAACGGGTAAAGTATATCTATTTAGTCCTGTATATGAAGTACTAAGAATGGATGATCTATAGCACCCTACTCATCCATACAGTGCAACCGTGGTGTCCTGTATTTCCTAGAGGCCTTTCAAGGTGTGTGAAATTAAATTTTTCGTAAACCGAAATTGCGCGCTTCAATTCCGGTAAGGTTTCAAGATAGATTTTATTATATCCATTTTGTTTTGCTGCTACTAGGCATTCATTCATTAGGGTGGCACCTATTCCAGATTGTCTTGCCTCTGGCAAGATGTACATTTTTACTAATTCGCATGTGTCTTGAGGAAGTCCATCGCTTGGGAAAATGCCTGCACCTCCAACTGTTTTTCCTTCTGATTCAGCAATGAAATAAGTTGATAATGGGGTATTGAATAATTCGTAGAGGTGATCTGTTGATTCGTCGTAATATACGGTGCCCGGTTTATCTGCATTGAATTCTGTTAAGCAGCCTCTGATGATAGCCGCTATAGTAGCATTGTCCTGCTTCCTTATTTTTCTTATGGTAATCATGAATAGAATACTGCTTGATATAAAGAATATGCAGTTCTGCTAAGGTAATAAGTAAGTGATTACTTTTTACAATGAAGATTTTTTTCTAGTCATTTGATCCATCACATCTAAATGGGGAAGAGTGATAACGGATAAGAAAATAAAAACCATCGGAAGTGGATCCCAGGTTATATCACTTTTGTTCCAAATGGCTAAGGCAATTAGAAATGCTACCCCTGCTAGAATGCTCATTGGTAGGGATTTGGCCCACATCATCAGTGGGTTCTTTACAATAATGTTTTCCTTCTTATTGAGGAAGTTGAATATTAGCTCGAATGATCTTACTGCATGCCATCCTCCAAAATATAGTGCAAATGCAGGAAGTAGCGGTAGGAATATAGTTATGATTAAAATGACTAATAAGTTTATTAGTCGAGTAATTGGGAATTTAAGTTGATTTGTGAGGTATGCGGTGCCTAACAATATAAAATTCAGCGTAGCAGCAGCAATCAGTATAATTTTGTCGTTATTTATACATGCCTGCCATAAATGCATGATTTGGTTAGATTTTTTTGAAATTCTAATCAATACTTCGGTTGTTTCTTTTTGATGCATTAGTAATATTAGGAGTAGCACAAATGCTCCCCAACAAAATCTTGAAATCGATAAAAATATTTTTTGATTGACATACGTGATGTCTGTTTCACCGAAATGCCATGCTGAGATGACGATAAAGAATAGTAGGCTAAGCGCTGGGAAAGTAATCCAGCACACGGAGTAAATTGCAATGACGAAAAGATATCTTTTTAAAAAGAAGGAAAGAGTAAATTTTTTTTTCTGCATCGCGGCAGTATTCTTTGCTATAACATGATCTAGTCCGCCATGTGGTATGCCCGTTAGCAATAGCATAGCTGAAAAATAGCCAATCTGGAATGGCATGGAGAGTGGACCAATAAATATCAACCAACTTATCATTGCAGCTCCAATTAAAACATTGAGCCATGATATAACGGCAAATGTTTTGTTGGATTGAGTAAACTGTATCATGGACTGATATTAATGGGAAGTGTCTGTTAAATGAAAGGCCTATGTAAAATTACATAGGCCTTCATAAAGAACATTAGGTTTTTTTACTTCGATTCTGAGCGGCTCAATGCATAGATAACTAGACCGAAACCGATTTTGTTTACAGCATCACCGATGTTGTAAATGATGTCCATGTTTAGGCCACCAATTCCAAGTGATTCAGCAGACATGCCGAAAAGACCACCTGGAGTTCCAACGATGTATCCCAAAGGATAAATAGCCCATCCAACTAGTACGAACCATCCAAGGGTTTTGTTTGCTTTTGCTACTGCTGGTGAAGAAGCTGTTGCAAGTTTAGCAACGTCTCCAAACCATACTAGGTAAACAATGTAGAAATAGGCTAGTCCACTGATAACACCCCACATAACACTGCTGTCTCTGTAGATTGTTTCTCCGAAATAACCTGTTACCAACATTACAACCGAAGCAAAGATTAGTTTCCAAAGTAGGCCTGAAGTACCGCCTGCTTTTTTTGTGATCAAGTAAAACTCAACACACATCAATGGAACAGTCAATGTCCAGTCAACGTAACGGAAGAAGGTTGGTGAATCACCTGTTTCGAGGTTGTAACCTCTCATGTAGTAATAGTGAACTGCTGCAATGAAAGTGATCAATCCAGACACCAAAACGGACGTGCGCCATGCTTTGTCTGTAGTGCTCAATTCAAAGAAGAAGAATACCGATGCTGCCATCATGGCCATCGTGCCAATGAAAAACGTAAATGCAACGTAGTTGTTTTCAGCAACCGCGTGCGAAGCCTGAAGAAAAAATGGACTCATTGTGTATGGTTTTGGTTAAAAATGACAAGTGTTGAAATAGTAAGGATCATTAGATTAACTCTTTTTTAAACAAATAGTTTTATTGCTATAGTAGTTTTTTTTATTTGTTTAATCTTTTTTATAAAATTTGTTTTAAGGTTTAAACATCTAGCCGTGGGAGGGTACTCTTTAAAGTGCAATTGGGTCAACGTTAAGGAGTAGTCTTTTGCTTTTCATTACAGGTACTTTTTTTGATTTTACAGTATGTTGTATATCCCAAAGTTTATAACAAAACCAACGGGTTGTTATGAAGATTGGTGTGTTCTTTAGTTTGCAACGGCACTTTGATAGCTATGGGTTGGACTCAATTCAGATACGGTAGGGTGAGATTTGGCGTCTCCACAACTTCTGTAATCACTCGATTTAATCGCTTAGGGTGCTTTGTTCACTGAGTCAATGTCGCTACATAAATATAAGTTTTTTTTGAATAAAATACCTATGCGAGTGATATATTTTATTCACATGTCTAAAAAGCTGATAATCAATTCGAATTACCTAAAATGTTGATAATCTCTTGCTTTGCGATGGAATAAGTTGGTTGTATTAAGGTTGATTTTTTTGTTTTTTTCATCATTTCTTCCAAATTTTCCGGCATCGGAATAGACTGATTGATGATTTTTTCAACCACTGGTGCAAACTTTAGAGGGTGTGCTGTCCCAAGTATAATGCCTTTGTCGTGCTGATGTTCTCTTTGCCATGCATTCATCGCAGCATAAGCTACTGCAGTATGAGGATCTAGAATGATATTTTTGTTTTTATATACTTCAGCAATTGTTGATGCTGTTGCCTTATCTGTATACGAGTAGCTCGTAATGTGTTTTTTTATTAATTCATAATCGCCGTTAAACAATTCAAGTATTCGAATGAAGTTACTAGGGTCGCCAACATCCATGGCATTAGAAATT
Source organism: uncultured bacterium (assembly GCA_903951405.1). Lineage (GTDB taxonomy): Bacteria > Bacteroidota > Bacteroidia > Chitinophagales > Chitinophagaceae > Pollutibacter. The sequence continues at coordinate 7,294 of CAJBBV010000019.1, read as the reverse complement.
GTTTGTACTGAGTCCAATGGATTATATACACCTGTTTCAAGGTACCTAGTAAACACATCATTCGAATTGCAAGCAGCAATAAATTGTTTTACGGGTAGACCTGAACGTTGTGCAACAAGCCCTGCACATATATTTCCGAAGTTTCCGCTAGGCACTGAAATAACGGGTGCTGACTTTTCTTTCCACTGTGCTAATGCCAATGCATAATAGACTTGTTGAGAAAGCCATCGTGAAATGTTGATTGAATTCGCAGAAGTAAGCATACCATAGTTATGCAATTCACTGTCTGCAAATGCCATTTTAACCAATCGCTGACAATCATCAAAATCACCTTCAACCTCAAGGGCATGAATATTCCCACCAAGGGCTGTCAGTTGTTTCTCTTGAACTTCACTCACTTTCCCTGATGGATAAAGAATGATTACTTCGGTGCCAGGCACATTATAAAACCCATCCGCCACAGCTCCACCAGTATCGCCACTTGTTGCAACGAGTATAATGATTTTTTCATTTTTTTCTCTAGCAAAATAGCCAATGCACCGACTTAAAAAACGGGCACCAAGGTCTTTGAATGCCAGTGTGGGGCCATGAAATAATTCAAGGCAATGTATATTCTCATCAATTTGGGTCAACGGAAAATCAAATGCCAATGTTTCGTGCATGATCTCTTTTAGCACATTATCTGGAATTGCATTTCCAACATAAGGACGCATGATTTCTACCCCAATAGTTGTCTTATCTAAGCCACTCAGGTTATTAATAAAGTCTTTGCTCCATGTCGGAATGAATTCTGGAAAGTATAGTCCTTTGTCCGGTGCTAGTCCATTGATGGTTGCGGTTCTGAAATCAACTGTAGGAGATATTTTATTAATGCTGTAGTAATTCATGAGCACAAATTAAAGGGTGGTGATACCTTTTGTATTTAGTTTGGTTATATAGGTCTTAAATTCAATCCCAACCCTAGTGTAAATATTTTTCATGATGTCTTCTACAATTAACGCGGTTTCTTGGTCTTTATTAAGCATAAAGATAGAAGGTCCACTTCCTGATATTCCTCCACCTAGTGCACCAGCTTCTATGCACTTCGCTTTAACTTCGTTAAATGCAGGAATGAGTATACTCCTCACCGGTTCAATGATGACATCTTCAAGTGATCGTCCTATCAACTCATAATCCTTTTGCATAAGTCCTGCTACCAATCCAGCTATATTTCCCCACTGCTTAATGGCTTTTTTTAAGGAGATATCTTCTTTTAGAATTTGTCTTGCGTCAGACGTTTTTACTTCAATTTGTGGGTGCACTACTGAAATGAATAATTCTGGAGCATCTATCTTAATGATATCAAGTGGATGGATAGATCGAATAAGTGTAACCCCGCCAAGTAGACATGGTGTTATATTGTCTGCATGTTTTACGCCACTCGCTACCTTCTCACCGTTCATTGCGAACTTGATCAAGTCATCGTTAGAAAATGCATTCTCTATTAATTTATTCGCTGCATATACGGCACCTGCTGCACTAGCCGCGCTAGATCCCAGACCACTTCCTGGTTTAATTCTTTTATCTATGGTTAATTCAAAACCAAGTTTAGTTTCATGTGCTTCCATGAGTGCCAACAATGCAGCTCCGGCTACATTGTCTTCCGGTTTTTCTGGAAGCCCGTACTCATCGATGTGCTTGATGGTAAGTCCAGGCGAATCTTTACGAGTCAGGGTCATCACATCATACGGTTCCTCAAGCGCTAGACCAAGGATGTCGAATCCGCAAACAAGGTTGGCGATGGTTGCCGGGGCTTTAATGGTGATTGTCTTTTCCATGGAATTGTATTAATTATTGATCGAACGAAGAATGTCTGCAAATACACCACTTGCTGTTACCTCCGCTCCAGCCCCTGCACCTTTCACTACGAGTGGTTGATCGCTGTATCGTTCTGTACTAAACAAAACAATATTATCCTTTCCATATAAGTGATACATTTCGCTCTCTCCTTGTATATGTTGTAGCCCAACTGATGCTTTGCCATCTTTGTACGAGGCAACAAATTTTAATTTTGCATTGTGTTTATTGGCAGCCTCATAAAGAGAAGCAAAGTGTTTTTCATGCACTTCAAGTTCTTTGTAAAAATCGTCGACACTTCCATTCATGCATGATTCAGGTAAGAACGAGTTGCATGCTATGTCGTCCATTTCTATTTTAATGCCAGACTCTCGAACCAAGATCATGATTTTTCTCATCACATCCATGCCGCTTAAGTCTAACCTTGGATCTGGTTCTGTATACCCTTCATCCTGTGCTTGTCTTACAACCTTAGCAAACGACCTGTTGGTGTCATAGTTATTAAATACAAAATTGAGTGTGCCGCTTAATACAGCATCTATTTTGATTATTTTGTCTCCACTTCTTGTCAAATCATTTAATGTTCCAATGATAGGCAGTGCTGCTCCTACGTTGGTTTCGAAAAGAAATTTACAGTTGTAGGATATTGCCATTTCTTTGAGCGACTTGTATGCATCGTATTTACTTGACGCGGCTATTTTATTGCAGGCTACTACGGACATGCTTTTTTTAAGGGCCAGTTCATATAATTCGGGGATGCTTGCATTGGCCGTCATGTCTATCATTACACTATTTCTCAAGTTCATGCTAGTCATGCTTTGCACAAATGCTGTTGGGTTTGCTTTATCTGCTTTTTCTAGGGTGCTTTCCCATTCTGTTGAAGAAATTCCTTTTTCCGAGATAATCATTTTTCTGCTGTTGCACAAACCGATGATGTTTATTTTAAGGCGTTGAATTGCTTCAATCTTATCTGCTTGTAAAGAAATTTGTCGAATTAATTTTTTGCCGACATTTCCCGTACCGATGATGAAAAGGTTTAGTTCTTTCTTTGTGTTTTCAAAAAATGCTTCATGCAGTACGTTCAATGCTTTTCTACTTTCAGCTGTTTTGATGACGGTCGAAATATTTCGTTCATTCGACCCTTGTGCAATGGCGCGTATATTGATGCCATTTCTTCCTAAGGCGGAGAACATTCTTCCGCTAATACCTGGATGACTTTTCATCTTATCACCAACTAGCCCTAAGATGCAAAGATCTTCTTCTACTAGAATGGGTTTGATAATTCCTGTTGAAATTTCATCTTTAAATGTATCGCTTAATGTTTTTAATGCGAGGGTTGAGTTGTTGTGATTTACTCCCACACAAATTGAATGTTCTGATGCTCCTTGTGTAATTAGGATGATATTAATGCCGGCATCATTTAATGAGCTGAACATTTTTTTAGAAAAACCGGGAACGCCAATCATTCCACTGCCTTCTACATTGACTAGTGATATATTAGTGAGGTTTGAAATTCCTTTAATGATTTCATCCGAATGAACTTCCTCGTTCGATATGGTAGTGCCGTCAAGTTCTGGTGATGCAATCGATTTTATATGAATCGGCAATCCTTTCTTAAGAATTAATTCCATTGCTGGAGGATAGAAGATAGTCGCTTCGAAGTGGGATAATTCCATCGCCTCTTCATAGTTTATTTGTTTAATGATGCGGGCATTGTTAACTAAGACTGGATCTGCTGTCATCATTCCTGTAGATAATGTCCATATCTCTAGTAAAGATGCGTCTAGTAGGGTGGATATTACTGATGCGCTGATGTCTGCTCCGCCTTTTCCTAGGTGCACATTGCTATCCGTTATTGACTTAGCAATGGCGCCAGGCAAAATGATAGCGTCTAATCCGTTTTCAAATTTTATGGTGCTGAGGTTTTTAGCCGTTGCGGGACTATTCAATAATTTTATTTTTTGGCTATTATCAAAAACGAGGTGCTCTCTTGCATCAACCCATGTTGATTGTACACCTTCTGATTTGACGCATGCCGCTAATAGGTATGAGCTAAGTATGGATCCATAGCAGCGAATGCTTTCGATGGCGCTTTCTGGACTTTCTCCTAGAAGCGAGATTCCTTTATATAGGTTGTCTATTTCATTGAAGCGTTGCTTCAAAAAACTCAATACGCTGCTTTGCTCTTGAACGGGGATAAGTGCCCTTGCAAAATCTAAATGTTCGGTTTCGAGGGTAGACAACAAGTCAAGGTAAGTAGCATTTTTTTGAACTGCTAATGCGGCTATACTGATTAAGCTTTCTTCTGTGGTTTGGTTAGACGGGATAATGATGGCAAGGGTATCTTTTTTGCCCTGTTGGGTAATGATTTCAACGGCTTTTTTGTATCCTTCTTTGTTTGAAAACAGATTGCCTTCGAATTTTAAAACTTTCATGATATTAATGAGATTGTATGATGGATTTTTTTGGAATCCTAGTTGTGGTTTAGCAAATGCCCTTTGGTAATATGGAATTATTCAACCCTAACGGGTTGTTGTAGTGAACGTGGCAGTTGTTACAGTTATTGTCTGTAATGGAAATAATGTAATATGTTGGTATGTTCCTGCCATAGTTTTGATGCTCAAAGTTAAGGAGAAAGAGGTATTTGCGATTTTTTTTTTATTTTTACGGGATTGCCTGCCTTAATACCATTAATATAACAACATGTATCAATCATCAGCGCTGGAAATGCGGAAGTTCAACAATGAGGTGGGCATTAAGTTTCAACTCTATAATAGCCTATTTACGTCCCTTCCTTTTCATAAAATCGAGAAGACGGGTATTCTGCTTTCTTTACTTCAGTCCAACTGTGAGGAAGGATTCAAGAAGAAGATGAGCCCTGTTGAAATTCTAGCTGATTTCTTTACTCGCCATACCACGTATACCAATGAACAGCAGCAATTAGATTTGTTGTTTAGGGTTGTGCAGTATGTTGAACGCCAAGTGGTACTTTTTGATGCCTTAGAGGATGCTGCATTTCCCCGTTTGAATGATATGAAGGGATTGGGTACGCTCAAGCATCTTGAGGGTGAAGTAGGTCAGCATGATAAAGGATTGGCACTACAGAAAAAATTAAAAGAATTTGCTGTTCGATTGGTGCTGACAGCACATCCTACCCAGTTTTATCCAGGGTCGGTATTGGGCATTATTAATGATTTATCTAAGGCCATTGCGGAAAATGATTTAAGTCAGATCAATATCTTCCTTCAGCAATTGGGTAAAACACCCTTTTTCAATAAGATAAAACCCACCCCATTTGATGAGGCGATTAGCCTTGTATGGTATCTTGAAAATGTATTTTATGCTGCGAGTGGAAAAATTGTATCATCATTAAAAAATCAATATCCTGATTCTTTCGATCCATCTAATCCAATTATCAACATGGGTTTTTGGCCTGGTGGAGATCGTGATGGAAATCCATTCGTTACCAGTGATATTACCTTGAGTGTGGCTGAGGCACTTCGTGGTAGTATTATAAAATGTTATTACCTCGACATTAGAAAACTGAGGAGACGATTGACGTTTGAAGGGATTGAAGGCAAGCTGCTTGACTTAGAAAAAAAGCTTTATAATAATATTTTCATACCTGGTCAGCGAACTAACCTTTCTAAAGAAGAGATTTTAAAAACCTTACACGAGATAAGGGAAACGATTGTCTATAATCACAATAGTCTCTTTTTGAATTTAGTCGACGGCTTAATAAGCAGGGTACAGTTATTTGGATTGCATTTTGCATCATTGGATATTCGTCAGGATAGTGCCGTGCATACAAAAGTGATTAAAGAGCTTTCCGCCCATGTTAATACAGGTAAAGTTGCTTATGGGGATATGAGTGATGAAGAAAAGATTAAATGGCTTTCTACGCTAAATACAACTATAGAGCCAACGCCTGAGATGGATTCTATTGTATCAGATACGTTACACTCAGTAAAAAGCATAAAAGATATTCAAAGCTTTAATGGTAAGGCAGGATGTGAGCGTTATATCATCAGTCAGTGCCATAGTGCTGTTAATATATTGGAAGTATTTGGGCTTTTTGTTTTCGGCGGTTGGAAAAGGGATGCTATTTCGGTGGATATCATTCCTCTTTTTGAAACAATCGACGATTTGAAGAAGGCAGCAAAAGTGATGAGTGAATTGTATAGTTTCCCATTATATAAAGATCATTTAAAGCGTCGAGGTCAGCGTCAGACCGTTATGCTTGGTTTCAGTGATGGAACAAAAGATGGCGGGTATATGATGGCGAATTATAGTATCTACCAGGCTAAACAAGAGTTGACATCTGTTTCTGCAAAATTTGGTATCGACATTATCTTTTTTGATGGCAGGGGCGGGCCTCCAGCACGAGGTGGAGGAAAGACACATAAGTTTTATGCTTCCATGGGAAGCGATATCGCGAATAAAGAAATTCAGTTGACCGTTCAAGGGCAAACTGTTAGTTCAAATTTTGGAACTACTGATGCTGCCCAATTTAATATTGAGCAACTTATTAATGCCGGTATAGGCAACGATCTTTTTTCTGATGGGAAAAGCACGTTTAGTGATCAAGAAAAAGATTTAATGCAGCAACTAGCTGACGAAAGTTATAAGTCGTATAAAAGCCTCAAGGAGCATCCACATTTTTTAGATTACTTAGTGCATGTAAGTCCACTTCGATTTTATGCAGAAACAAATATTGGGAGTAGGCCAACCAAGAGAGGCGCTACCTCAAAGTTGACGTTGAATGATTTGAGGGCAATCCCTTTTGTGGGTGCATGGAGTCAGCTGAAGCAAAATGTGACGGGGTATTATGGTGTTGGTACAGCCTTGAAAACAATGGATGATCTTGGTGTGATGCCTGATCTAAGGGCTTTGTACAGGCGTTCGGCGTTTTTCAGGACGTTGATTGATAACTGTGAAATGGCAATGAAAAAATGCTTTTTCCCGTTGACGGCATTTATTGCAGATCATCCAATCTATGGGGAACTTTGGAGAAGCATTGAAGCAGAATTTGAACTTACTAAGCGATATATCTTAATGCTTTCTGGGAAAACAGAATTGATGGCTGATTATCCAATTGAACGAATTTCTATACAAACCCGCGAACGAATCGTACTTCCGTTAACAACCATTCAGCAATATGCTATCACTAAAGTGAGGGAGATGGATGAAAAAAATATTGAATCGCCTACAAGAAAGGCGTATGAGAAGTTGGTGATGCGTTGCTCTTTTGGTATTATTAATGCGGGGAGGAATTCAGCGTAATTAGACGTTAGTAATTAGACGTTAGGATTTGACTTTTGCCTAACCTCTATTGTCTAACCTCTATTGTCTAACCTCTATTGTCTAACCTCTATTGTCTAACCTCTATTGTCTAACCTCTATTGTCTAACCTCTATTGTCTAACCTCTATTGTCTAACCTCTATCGTCTAACCTCTA
>CAJBBV010000018.1 GCA_903951405.1 uncultured bacterium | reverse complement strand
TGCATTTGCAAAAACTCGAGGGTGAAGTAAAACAAACCGCATTGCTTAAAAAGGCCGGAGCCTCTGCTGCACAGTTAACGGCATTGGTTGAAAAGGGAATTCTTGTCGTGCAGAAACTATCGGTGGATAGACTTCCACTGATGGCGAAGTCTGTGGATATCGATTTTACCTTATCTGCACATCAAGATGACGCGCTGCAAAAAGTGAAATCGGCTCTTTCAGAAAAAAATGTTTGTCTCTTGCATGGCGTTACATCCAGCGGAAAAACGCAGGTATATATTCGGTTGATCGAAGAACAAGTTAAGCTAGGTAAACAAGTCTTGTACTTGCTACCCGAGATTGCGTTGACGGCACAAATCATCAGAAGATTACAAGCACACTTTGGTGGATACATCTCCATTTATCATTCGAAGTTCAACCCCAATGAACGGGTGGAATTGTGGAATAAAGTGAAGAAAGGAGAGATCCGTGTGGTACTAGGTGCTCGTTCTGCGTTGTTTCTTCCCTTCTCGGATTTATCGTTAATCATTGTGGATGAGGAACAAGATGCTTCATTTAAACAGCAAGACCCTGCACCCCGTTATAATGCCCGCGATGCTGCCCTGTATTATGCGCATCAACTCAATGCAAAAGTGGTTCTTGGTAGTGCAACACCTTCGCTTGAAACCTACGCGCAAGCAGTAAGTGGTAAATATGGCTTGGTTGAATTGAATGAGAGATTCGGCGGTATTGAAATGCCTTCTATTGAACTGGCGGATACACGCGGTGTAGTGGATAATAAGATGGTTCGGCATATGATCACGCCATTATTGAAAGAGGCGATTGATCAGGCCTTGGCGGATAAAAAACAAGTTATTTTATTTCAAAACAGGAGAGGGTATACGCCGTATAAAATTTGCGGTACCTGTGGATTTATTCCACATTGTGAACAGTGTGACGTTACGCTTACGTATCATAAACTGCATCACAGATTGCAATGTCATTATTGTGGAACTTCCTATCCGGTATTGGATTCCTGCACGGCCTGCGGTAGCGCCAATTGGGTAGAACGAAATTTCGGGACGGAAAAAGTAGAAGAGGAATTGGAAAAACTGTTTCCAAATCACACTATCGCACGGATGGATGTTGATACGGTTAAAGGGAAAACGGCCCATGATGAGTTGATTAAAAATTTTGAAGCGCAACGTATGGATATACTGGTGGGTACTCAAATGGTGGTGAAGGGATTGGATTTTGATCACGTGGCATTAGTAGGCATATTGGATGCAGATGGGATTCTATCCTTTACCGATTTTCGCGTCAATGAACGTGCTTTTCAATTGATGGAACAAGTCAGTGGCAGAGCTGGTCGAAAAGGGAAACAGGGTAGAGTAATCATTCAAACAACCAATCCTGCGCATCCGGTTATTGCTTTAGTTATGGCACATGATTATAAAGCGTTCTATCAAGAGGAAATTCATTCAAGACAAATCTTTCATTATCCTCCATATACTCGATTGGTACAACTATTCTTTAGACATGCAGATAAAAATCGGGCCATGCAAGCGGCTTCATTTTTTGCCAGCCGATTGATTCCTGTTTTTGGGGATTACCTGATTGGTCCGGCTGAACCTGTGGTGAACCGTGTAAAGAACCGCTACATTTATGAAATCATGCTGAAGTTGCCTAGAGACGGATCAAAAAACTCCTTGGCTAGAAATCACATCCAACAGCAAATAGCCATCATGCAAAATGATCCTCAGATGAAGTCGGTGCACATTCAAATCAATGTAGATCCGCAGTAGGTTAAATAGTTGATCTTTACATATTCTAACTTTTCGTAATTCATTACCTAGAAAATAACGATTTAACTATGCTTTAGTTTTTATATGTTAAATAATTATATTACAATTCGCTAACTTCTTTACTTTGAGTAAATTAGCAGAATATTTCTAATCTTTCTATGTACACGTATTTTAATTCACCGAATCAATTTCAAAACACGGGAAGCGGGATTTTTTTGTCACTATATAAACTGTCGCTATCGTGTTAACTTATCGAAGAGCCATCTTATCGGACTGCGACATGTACTTTGAATGGGTTAATGATCCTGAAGTAAGAGCAAACTCCTTCAATTCAGCATTCATCACTAAAGAGGAGCATGTTAATTGGTTTAATGATGCCCTGAGTAATCCAGAATATTCTTTATTTGTTTTCCAGGATGAGCAGGGTAATTATGTTGGACAGGTTCGGTTTGAGAAAATTAATAATCAAGAAGCAGAAATTAGTGTTTCAGTAGCTTTAGTACACAGGGGAAATGGTGTTTCCAAGGAAATGCTGAAAATCAGTTCTGATGCTTTTCTTCAAGAAAATCTAGGCTTCATAATAATCGCCAATATTAAAAAGAATAATACCAGCTCTATACATGCTTTCAAAAGGGCTGGATTTGTAAACAGGGGTGAAATCCTTTACGGCAATCAACCTAGCATTCAGTATATAAAATCAAGTAGCTAGGCCGCTTCAGTTTAGCGGGTCTGAATTCAATCCAAGTTTAGCTTAGTACACGTCACATAATAATGCTATGTATAAATTATGAATGTGAAAGTATAGACATTGCCTAATTTCCGATTTTTGTCTATGTTACCATGCTCTACTATGTTCAATTCAGGTTGATATCCCCCCACTTAAATCTAAGGCATTTCGAGTCGTATGCTTACTTACTTACTTACTTACTTACTTACTTACTTACTTACTTACTTACTTACTTACTTACTTACTTACTTACTTAC
>CAJBBV010000017.1 GCA_903951405.1 uncultured bacterium | reverse complement strand
TATTTATTTATTAACAAAACATCATTCCCGTCAATCACTCCTAATATAATAGTATGGTCATTTACCAATGCAGCACTTCTAACATTCCCCTTTAATTTCAGTCCACTTACCGTTTGAGGCATATAGTGAAAATTACCTTTATTATCGCCCGTTAATACTATACCATGGTTTGAAGTATACCGCCCAAATCGCACCCTCGTCCAACTATTATTACCTGCTAAGAAGATGTCATTCTTATTATCTCCATCAAAATCGGCCAAGACTACCCCATAAACCGGAGAATATTGCGCTTCCAATGGCAAATGATGCATAACCAGCTCAGTTCCCTTATTCTCAAGGTATACGGTTTCCATCAACTCAGCTTTAAGTACCTGGCTTTTTGACAACTGCTCCTTTGAAAACAAATCATCCATTTTGGCAACCCCATAACTCTTGTAGGTAAGGAATTTTTTCTTGATTCCTGGCATTTGCTCACTCATTTCATCCCTTGAAAAGGCAGGATAGTTCTCACCTTGTATATAATAGAATAGAATAGGGTCAACAGAACCATTCTTATCAAAATCACTAAACACCTCTGTCATAGGCTCCTTTTCGGAAACATGAAATTGGGTATTCGTTCCAGCATTCCCGAGAACCAGATCATCGTCGCCATCTTTGTCCATATCAGCCAAAGTGATAGAATTCCACCAACCACTGCTTGCGAAATGGATGTATTTATCTGATGCATCTAAAAATTTGTTGCCCTCAAACGCAAATACTTTAATAGGCATCCATTCCCCTACAACAACCAACTCCTTTTTCTGATCGTTATTTAAGTCAACCCAAGCTGCATCGGTAACCATACCAAGTGTTTCAAAAAATGGTGCCATCGTAGAGGTTTGATCACTAAAATTTCCTTTACCATCATTAATCAATATCCTTGAAGGCGCAGGAAATGGATATTTTCTTGGAACCAATCGGCCCCCTACAAATAAATCTTGGTCTCCATCACCATCTAGATCTGCAGCCTTTACACATCCTTTGCTGAACAGTAATGCAGGTAAAGGCTTTTCAGTAAAATCACCTTGACCGTTGTTGATATAGAGCTTATCCTGCAATAGTGGATCTAACTCATTCAATTCATATCCTCCATGCGCAACATATAAGTCCATGTCCTGATCACCATCAGCATCAAAAAAACAAGAAGCAGTTACTTCAGCACTCGAGTCTTTTATAAAGTTGGTCGTTTTAGATTGTTTGAAACTTCCATCTTCAGACTGAAAAAATAATTTCGAAATAGCGCCCTTGGCATTTCCAAGAAATACATCTTTTCGTTTGTCATTATTAACATCTGCCACGACTAATCCAGGACCACTTCTCGATAAATAATTAGGCAATAGTCGCTGAATATTAAAATCATTTATCGGATTTTCAACATGCTTGATGTTCTCCAGCTCCGAAGTTTGAAATAATGTTGGCGCTACAGTTTTTACATAATTGTACGTTTCCTTTGCATCAACTTCTTTTAATACAAGGGTATTATTAACGGGCAAGTTGGTTAACACTTGATAATGATCGCTTGGCCAAATAATCAATAATGAATCAATCGTGTTGATTTTTCCAAGTCCAAAGTTCAAGCGCATATCGACTGATGATTGGTATCCTCTTACTGGAAATTGCTCTTGAAAATAGATATTCTCTTTACTATATATTTTTATTTTAGCACCAATACCATTTCTATTCTGGCCAGTTCCCTCCAACACCACACGGAGATAATTATTCTTAACGATTTTATCGGCATTGTTTTTATATATCGAAGCATAATCATCTGTGTTATTTACAACAAGATCCATATCGCCATCATTATCTAAATCGGCATAAGCAGCACCATAGGAAAGTATGGGTAAATCAAAGCCCCAATCTTTCGTACTATTTTTAAAAGTACCATCCCCATTATTCTTGAACATGTAATTTGGGATTTTAAGCGTCGGCATCAACTCAAGAATTTTTGTAATAGGTTCTCCTGACTTTACTTTCTCCCCTTTAGATAATTTAGCGGCCATGAAATTGATAAAATCATGATCAGAAAAATCTTTTACGAAACCATTTCCAATAAATAAATCTTTATTTGTATCGCCATCAAAATCACAAAACAATGCAGCCCAACTCCAATCAGTATTAGAAATCCCTGCAATTTGTCCAACTTCAGAGAACGTGCCATCGCCATTATTTCGTTGAAGCATATTCTGACTAAACTGAGGCTGAAAACCATTCTTGATAAGCAGGTTGGTTTTGTCAAAATTATTCGAACCTGCATGTGTCTTCAACAAATAATTCGTTTCAGGTAGCATGTCGAGTGTAACTAAATCTGTTAAGCCGTCATTGTTGTAATCGGCTGCATCGATTCCCATGGTATTAAGGGAGGTCAAATTCATGCAATTGGCAAAAGACTCTGTAAAGGTTCCGTTCTTATTATTGATATAATAATAATCATTCTCTTCGAAGTCATTTGACACATACACATCCGGCCATCCATCATAATTTAAATCTGATACAGCAATACCCAATCCAAAATTCAATACGTTTGAAACAATGCCAGCTTCATCACTGATGTTTTGGAAATGACCGTTATCATTTCGATATAGATGATCTGCGTAGTATGGATTTTTCTCTTTCCGCATATCAGGATTTTCAGCAACACCAGAAGAATATTTTGCAGCGGAATGGTTTAATACAAAACAATCCAAATCGCCATCTTTATCAAAATCAAAAAAAGAGGCATGGGTAGAATATCCATCGTCTGCAAGTCCATACTGTTCAGCCTGCTCTGTAAAAGTCAAATCTCCATTATTTATATACAGAAGATTTTTTCTTTTCTCCGGATTTTCATCAGCACTTCGGCATACATAAATATCCAATAATCCATCTTGATTGATATCCACCATACTCGTTCCAGTACACCAACCTTGCTTTTCAGCAACATGACTTTGCTGAGTAATATTTTCAAATTCAAAATTACCCTTATTTAAAAAAAGCCTATTCTTTACCATATTACCCGCAAAGAATAAATCTACTAATCCATCATTATTTATATCTCCAATAGCTACACCTGCCCCATTATAAAAATAGATATATTGAGACCCGTTTAAGTTTTCATCGCTCACCACAAGATTGCGAAAATCAACACCAGTTTTTGCATTATCCAACTTAGTAAAAAGAGTATTGCTGTTAGAACTACAACCAGTTATAAACAGAGCTATCAAAAACACGATTATATAATTTCCCTTCATGAAATGTGCAATTTAATTGGACAATTGAAAAATCATCGGCTTTTGATTGTTGATACCAAAAATGATTTGTCGACCAGTTGATAATGCGTTGCGTACGTCACCTGAAACTTTTATGCCTGTTTGCATTGGACTCAGTGTTTTGAATTTAAATCCACCGGTATTGATCAGAACATCACCTCTGCCTGCACTATACTCTCCAAATTTAATTCGCGCAAAAGCCTGATTACCTCCAGTGATAATATCTTTTTTTCCATCTCCATTTACATCCATGATGGAAATACTATACATAGGATACCACTGCGCCTCTATAGGCAATGAATGTTTTACAAAACCTTTACCTGTATTTTCAAGTACAATACTACTCATTTGTGATGCGGTATAATGTTTCGCTGTTTTTATATTTTCCCCAAAAATAGCATTGATATCGGCCTTAGCATATTCACTGTAATAAATGAAGCGCTTATTAAAGGAAGGAAGCTGTTGCATCAAATCATCTCTACTGTATATAGGCCAGAGTTTATGGTCGATGTAGTATGCGATAACCGGCTCTTGCGTTCCATTGTTATCGAAGTCGCTGTAAAACATTTCAACAGGTTCTGTTTCTCTAGAAATATACTGATTGTTCAAACCTTGATTTCCAGCAACGATGTCCATATCGCCATCAGCATCCATATCACTTACACATATAGTATTATATAAACCGAACTGATTGCTTAGTTGATTAAACCCAGGATCCTTCTCAAAATGTGTTGACTTATTAACCCAAACTTCAATACCCATCCAATGCCCGGCAATAATTAAATCCTGTTTGCCGTCATGATTGATATCTGCACTTGCTGAGGATGTAATCAAGTTTTGAGTATTCAAATTTTTCAACCAGCCATTCTTATCCATTGAGAAATTACCTTTACCATCATTTAATAACAGCTGTGATCCACTGGCTTCAGGGTATTTCCCTGGCACACAAAAACCTCCGTTAAAAATATCGATATACCCATCACTGTTAAAATCTGCTATACAAACAGCGTTGTCGTTTATAAGATCACTAGGTAAAGCAATTTTGTTTTTTGTGAACTCTCCTTTACCGTTGTTTACATAAATCCTATTCTGCAAAAGTGAATCAGAAGGCTGTAATTCATACCCGCCACTTCCAACAAATAAATCATTATCTCCATCACCATCAGCATCAAAAATTGCAGCAGTGATGTCTTCATATCGCGCATCAGCGTTAAGCGCATCTTTACTTTGCTTTGCAAACGTTCCGTTTTTATTTTGCAGAAAGATAATTCCGGGTTGATCTTTTGCACCACCAATAAAAATATCTTCTAATTTGTCGCCATTAATATCCCCCTTAGCCATGGCTGGACCTTGCCTACTAAACCATTGCGGCAATAAACCTTGCTGACTAAAATCATTATACAAATTTTCCTGATGTTTAAAAGGCAATGAATCTGCAAAAGCAAATAGGGATTTAGTTTCAGCGCTTGTTGTTTGAGCAGTTGCAGAAGTACTTTGTTGAATATCAACTGTGATTGTTTTATTAATACCTGGGGCATTTATGGTTGAACTACTTCCATTTGACCAAAATACATTGAGTTGTTTTATTGAATCACCAGGAGCAATACCAAAATGAATCATATTATCAATACTAGATTGAAAACCCCTTGAAGGCATCAGCTCTTCTACTTGAATCCCTTTATCTGTAACCAAGGTCACTTTGGACCCAATAGCAAAAGCATTTTGTCCATTGCCTTTCAATTTAACATTGAGGTATTTCTTTTCAGGATGTAACGTATTCAGGTTATTGCGGTAAATACTTGCTAAATCATTACTGTTGCTGATGACCATATCAAGATCCCCATCATTATCTAAATCTGCATAAGCAGCGCCTGCACTAACAATTTGATCATCCATTCCCCATGCTTTAGTTTGATTGGAAAATTTCAAATCACCATCATTTTTATAGATATAATTTGGCACCTGGATAGTTGGCAGTTTATTTACCCTATCCTTAACCATTTGCTCTTGCTTCGTAGGATCTTTTTCAATGATAATATCTACATTATATTTAATGTAGTCCATGTCTGTATAATCTTTAACATAGCCATTGGTTACAAAAAGATCTTTATTTCCATCGTTATCAAAATCAGCTGCCAAGGGAGTCCAACTCCAGTCTGTGTTACTTATGCCTGCATATTGTCCAATTTCAGTAAACGTGCCATCACCCCGATTTAGCTGCAACATATTACGGCTGTACTGTTTGAAAAATCCATTATTAAATAGGATTTGAAATTTGTCGAAATTTTCAGAACCGTTATGCATCTTTTGCAAAAAATTCCCTTCGGGAAGCATATCAAGTGTTACAATATCTTGCAATCCGTCATTATTAATATCTGCAGCAAAATTTCCCATGGAGAATAAGCTTGTCTGGGCAAACATTTCTTGACTCATCTCTTTGAATGTGCCATTTTTCTGATTGATGAAGCAATAATCAGCTTCATTGAAATCATTGCTGATGTATATATCAGGCCAAGAATCATTATTCAAATCACTTACCGCTACGCCTAAACCAAATGAAAGTACATTAGACGTAATACCAGCTGTATCGGTAACATTATTATAATGACCAGAATCATTTCGATACAGGTGTGTACTAAAATTTGGATCTGTTTGAGTACGAATTCCTGGCTTCTGTTGTTGTCCTTGCATGTATTCTTTCAGGCTATGATTAATAACAACCAAGTCTAAGTCGTTATCCTTATCGTAGTCGAAAAATGCGGCATGTGTACTATAGCCATTATCAGCTATTCCATATGCTTCTGCCTTTTCAGTAAATGTATTATCATGGTTATTGATGAATAAAAGATTTTTTCTCTTTAATGGATTTGAATCAGCACTTCTACACACATAAATATCGAGCCACCCGTCTGCATTAACATCGGCCATAGTTGCGCCGGTGCACCAGCCTTGCTGATCTGCTACTGTACTTTTTTCGGTAATGTCTTCAAAATTAAAATCCCCTTTGTTTAAATAAAGTCTATTTTTTACCATGTTTCCCGTAAAAAAAACATCAGGTAATCCATCATTGTTGATGTCGCCAATGGCAACACCCCCCCCATTATAGAAATAGGGATAGTTTAACACATTAAAATTTTCATCCTCGACCAAAATATTTTTAAAATTAATATTGGATGTAGAAGAAGAAACTTTACTAAACAACGTATCACTGGATTGATTGCAGCCGAATAGCATAAATGCTATTGTGAGAAATAAAGTAGAATATATTGAATGGCGACTTTTCTTCATAAATAAAACGTTTGGATACTTGATGTACGGCATGGATATAAATTTAACCAAATACAGGTAATCAGCATTTCTACACCCTATGCCTCAAACAAAAAGCGAACTATTTATTAGGCGATTTTTGTTGATTTAAAGATATGTTTATTTTTATTTTTTCGGCTATAAATGACAGGTCCGCAGGTGAAATTAGTTGAAAATTAAAGAAGTATTAAGCAGGAGGCACGATTACTATTCCATCATTCCCTTTTTTTACTTCATAGTGGGTATCATCAGATTGCAATCTGCTGTAAAAGTAATTTAGTCTACTGTATATTTGAATCTCAATTTATTAGACACTATAAATTAGACACTATGCCCAAGTATGCTCAAAAGATGACAACTGTATTGATTACTACATATATGTGTCTAATTTCTTTTAATACACATGCACAGTCGTTATCACTCCCAGAAATTAATATCACTCAAGCCAATGGAAAAAAATTTACAACGCAGCAAATACCTACAGGGAAAGCGATTGCTTTAATTTACTTTTCGCCTGAATGTGAACACTGCCAAGTGTTCATGAAATCGTTCTTTAAACATGCTAAATCCCTTAATGAGGTACTTGTCTTGCTTATCACATACCTTCCCTTAGATCGACTTGTGAAATTTTCAGAAGAATATCCGGTAGCAGACTATCCTAATATTGTAGCCGGGACAGAAGGAATGGCCTTCTTGGTGAGGGACCATTTTAAAATTGACAATATCCCATTCCTAGCAACTTATAATAAAGAAGGCAAGCTGATATCTACCTATGACGGAAATCCATCAATTGAGAAGTTAAAAAAGGATTTAAACATCGAATAAAAAAAGGGATACACTATGTGTACCCCTCACTACAGATATAAAGAATAATTATTTCGCAGGAGTTATAACGATGTTTCGGTATTCAATTGGTCCATGATCGCCCTGTAACATAATTGGTCCTGGCTCACCTTCATTGCTATCCAATGCGCCACCAGTAATTCCAGGAATAGGTTGATCACAAATGATTTTCTTTCCATTTGCTTCGATGGTGACCAGTCTTCCAACAAGGGTAATATCAAAGGTCTGCCATTCCCCAGCATCTTTTGCCACCATCTCACTTGGAGTTAAAAATCCATAGAGCCCACCAAAGTAGGTGGATGTGGCATCTTGTCCTTTACTATCTTCTACCTGCACTTCATACCGGCCTCTCAAATACACACCGCTATTGCTTTCCTTGGGGTAACGGAATTCGATATGTAATTTAAAATCATCGAATTTCTGATCAGTAATTAAGTTAGATCCTGAACGTGGACTTCTTAGTACACCGTTCTCTCCAACCCACTGGTTAGTTGTTCCTGATGGATGCCAACCTGCAGTACTTTTACCATCAAATAATGTGATTGGCGTTCCCCATACTGGCGCTTTTGTTCTAGTTAATGAAGGTGCACGAACACCTTTAAATGTATACGTTTTGCCTAAACTGCTAACAATAGTACCAGTGAGTTGGTCATTTGATAATGTTCCTTCCAACACCATATCATTATCGCTCTTTTCCCATTGTGGAGGAATGCGAAAACTAACTTTCCCATTATTAAAATTTACACGTGAAATTGGACGTGCACTACCGCCTTCAGCCACAAAAAAACCAACTAATGTTTCGATTCCTGAATGCCTAACTTCAAGCCATGAAGGAACCTGGTGATCGCCCACATTAACGGTTAAATCCCAACGACCTTCGATAGGTTTTTCTGCGAAATTTTTTGCAGTCGTTGAGCATACAACACCGACAACTAATACTATCATGAATGATATTCTTGAAATAAGAAGTGTACTTTTTTTCATATGAGATTAATTTATCTGATTTGAGATCAATTTACTTATTATAAATGAAAGATTAGTTATTCGCATGAAGAAGTGTTTTCTCCAATTGATCGATTTCAACAGGGCTGAGATAGCGCCATTTACCAGTCGCTAAATTGCCTAAGGTAATGTGCATGATACGAATACGTTTTAGTGATTTTACTTTATAGCCAAATTCTGCACACATGCGTCTGATTTGCCTATTGAGCCCTTGCTTCAAAATAATCCGAAATCGCCTAGCGTTTTCTTGGCGTATATAACAAGGCTTGGTTCGTTCACCTAATATTTTTACGCCAACCCCCATTTGCCTAATCATCTCTGGCTTAAGTTCCTGATCGACCGTCACGACATATTCCTTCTCATTATTATTTCCGGCGCGTAGAATTTTATTGACAATATCACCATCATTTGTTAGCAAAATCAATCCTTCAGAATCTTTGTCAAGTCGACCAACCGGGAATATTCGCTTGGGGTGATTCATAAAACTAATTACATTGCTTTTGTCAGTCAAATCAGTTGTTGATGTAACACCAACGGGTTTATTAAGAGCAATATATATTGCCTTCTGTTTGCTTTTTAACCTCTCTCCATCGATAGCCACTTCATCACCTGGATAAACACGAGCACTCAACAGACATAGTTCATCATTAATGGTAACACGTGTCTGCTCTATCAGCTTTTCTGCTTCCCTTCGTGAACAAAAGCCAGCATTGCTGATGTATTTATTGATTTGAATTCCTTCTGAATTATCTTCTTTCCCCATAATACTAAAAGACATAAAGTTAAAAAAGGCTTAGCTAACAATCGTATTTATATTATTGATTAATACATTGACTAAAACATAGAGCATCAAATGAATTATAGTGCGGATAGTTTCAGCTTCGCATAAAATTCATCGCTTGAAATTTCCTTGACTTCACCTGGTTGAATCCCTTCTAGGGTGAGCTCTTCGATGGAAATTCGAATCAATCGTTTGCATGGATGCCTCACCGCATCCATCATTTTTCGAACTTGATGAAATTTTCCTTCTGTGAGGGTAATTTTCATCCAAGAGCAGGGAACTCTTGGATGGAGTTCATATCCGGAAGAAAATAGATTTTCTGGAGCTTCTACTTCTTCTACATCACAGGGTTTTGTAATGTAATCCACTCCGCCTTTCACTGGGATGGTTACGCCAGTTCTTAGGGCTTCTAATGTAGATTCAGTAATAATGTTCCTTACTTGCAATAGATAAATTCGAGCATGAGGTACTTTACCTTGAAACAATAACCGAGTTATTTTTTTATCTGTGGTGAGTAATAATAAACCCTCAGAATTTTTGTCAAGGCGTCCGATAGCATGAGTGCCTATTGGAAAAGAAAAATCAATATCCCCCAACAAGGCCACCTTATGTGTGCTTACGAATTGTGATACCATATCATAAGGCTTATTCAAGATAAAATAACGATGTTGTTCCATGTATCTATTCAATCCTAATTATAGCCTCAAAGGTTATGAATGTTGCCGAAGGGAAAAAATGATTTATTATTACAGTTCAAATTATAATATGTCATTGCCGTCGAACGACCCTTTACATGGTAAAACATTGGAGAAAATTGTTACTGAGCTCGTGGATTTTTTTGGTTGGGAAGACCTTGGCATGCATATACCCATCAATTGTTTCACCAGCAATCCCAGTATTCAATCGAGTTTAAAATTTCTCCGAAAAACAGAGTGGGCTAGAAAAAAAGTAGAAGCCCTCTACATTAGGATGATTGCTAAATAATTAGAGATTAGTCAGTGGTATTTCCAATAGGCAATTAAATTCCTTTGCAAATTCAACCGAAACGCGTGCATGCACTGCTCCTTGTCGGTCTAGAAAACGTTGTTTTCCATTGATTGCAAAAACACCTTCATGCCAAATATTTGCATGTATGTATAAGCCTTGATCGCCTTTGCAGTAAAAACAAATAAAATCTTCTGGTTTAACATCATCGCCAGGAAGTGCAACTGGCACTAAGAAAGGACGCTTATCGATTGGAAAGAAAAGTTGTCCGCCGTCTGGGTGATAATTCGCATGCCATAAAAGTATTTTTTCAGGTGCTGCATCAGTTGTTTCTGAGGCTAGTTCTGGATCTGTTCCATATCCTAAGATATAATGACCTCCAACGGCTTCATTACTGCCATAGAGAAAATCCCCTTTCCATTCGCTATAAAAAGTTCCCTCTGTTGTACCGCCTTCATCACCTGAATCTGTATCTACTGGCCTCCATCCTTGAGCAGGCCAACGTGTAATCTCCATTTTGCAGGTAGCGGGATCATCCACTAGCCAACCATACCCCTTGACCGTTTCGGGAGTTGCTTCTATAATAGGTATAGAGAGATGCCTTAAACCAGTTGGTAAGTTTGGATTTAGATAATCTGGAGGAGTAACCTGCATAAAAGAGTTGATGTTGATAAAGATCAAAAGTACGCCAAAAAATGCCAAGCAGTAGATTTTAAGGTAGATGCCTACAAGAATGATTACAATCAAAACTATTAATGATTACACTCATTGTTAACAGGTATGCTTACATGTTACTTTGGTGAAAATTAGAAAGAGATCATTAACAACTTAAAAAAAATAAATTATGAAAACTGATGCAAAAATTCAGAAAGACGTCATGGAAGAATTGAAATGGGAGCCGTTTTTAAACGCCTCTGAAATTGGGGTAGCGGTAAAAAATGGCATCGTTACCCTTTCCGGGCAGGTTGATTCACATTCAAAAAAAATAACAGCAGAGAAAGTTGCCAAAAAAGTTTCTGGGGTAAAAGCAATCGCCGAAGATATTCACATAGGTGTGTCTCCGAACTATAAAAAAACAGATGCAGAAATTGCTGAGGCCGTATTGAATGCATTAAAGTGGCATTCAGCTGTACAAGAAGAAAAAATTAAAATAAAAGTGGAGGACGGGAACGTGCGATTAGATGGCGATGTTGAATGGGAATATCAACGTACCAATGCTAAAACAGCTATTGAGAATCTGAATGGGGTTCGCTCAGTAATCAACTTTATTGTCGTAAAACCAAGGATTGCAGCAGCAGATATAAAGCACAAAATACTTTCTGCATTTCATCGTAGTGCTACACTTGATTCAGAAAAGATTATACCAGAAATTTCTGGAAGTAAGGTAACGCTTAAAGGTAGGGTTCGATCATTAGCAGAGAAAGAAGATGCAGAGGTGGCTGCTTGGAATGCCCCTGGGGTCAGTGTGGTAGAAAATAAACTGATTGTTGAAATTCCGGATTACGCCTATGCAGAATAAATACATCTAGAAAAACACCATCTCCATATATAAATTCGACCCTGCTTCTACTAAAAAGAAGTAACTCCGAAAAGTCAAATAGGGTCTTAGAGTACATCACTTTAAGGCCCTTTTGATTTTTTTATCTCAACATTGTAGAAGTGTGCCCTTCTAATAATCAACGAAAGAAATAGAGGGTAAAATTGGATATAGCACCTGGAAACACATCCGATGGATAAAACCTTCAGGGCGGAAACTACTTGGGAAAGATGCCTATCCCCCTAGTAAGGTCAGCTCCACCCCTCAAAAAATGCAGTCAGGGATTCAGGATTGAATTTTGGTTTGATGATGCGAAATGATGCTCAAAATTGAAAGGAATCGGATAAACTGACATTCCTTTATTCAACATGACTAGAAACATCACAATTTCCTGAAGTCTAATACGTTATATACCTTTGTGAATTCGTTGAACTAAATTTGTATGCAACCAGGCAATAACTTTGGAATTAAAATGCTTCATTTCCCCAAAATCCTTGATGAAAGGGGAAATTTGTCCTACTTGCAGGTTGATGACCAGATTCCATTTGATTTACAGCGGGTTTATCTAATTTATGATGTCCCTGGTGGTGAAATCAGAGGTGGAAATGCATTTGTAGATCAAGAAGAAATTATCATTGCCCTATCAGGCAGTTTTGATGTGGTGATAAAAGATGGACAACAGGAAATGAAATATACTCTGAACAGATCTTATTATGGACTTTATATACCCAAAATGACTTGGCGGCATTTCGAGAATTTTTCAACCAATTCACTAGCAATCTTGGTTGCGAACAAAGCCTATGATGAAAAGGAATACATCAGGGATTATGAACAATATCAAAAAATGCAGCATGCCCTATAAAAAATATACCATTTTTGATTGTAGTATTTTGCATCTACCAAGAATAAAAAAAAGGCAGGGTAATATTACCCCGATTACGAACTTTGAAAATATTCCCTTTGCCATACAAAGGATATATTATTTGTACGATATGCCAGGGGGGGAAAGTAGAGGAGCACATGCCCACAAGAACCTAGAACAGCTTATTATTGCCGCTAGTGGCAGTTTTGACATTTCAATTGATGATGGGAAAAACAGAAAGACGGTCAATCTGGCTCAGCCATATATGGGGTTGCATATGAGACCAGGCATATGGAGGGATTTACACAACTTCTCATCCGGGGCAATTTGTCTAGTTCTCGCTTCAGCAAAGTATGATGAGGAAGATTACATAAAAGATTACGACAACTTTCTTGCATTAAAAAACCTTTAATGATTACTAAAAATCAGTATTCATTAATGGCATCAATCACATATCTTACCTCTTCATCTTTCAATACCGGACTCATCGGTAAGCTGAGACACTCTTTGTGAATTTTTTCAGTGATTGGAAAGCTACTGTTTCTAAGCTCTGCATATGCACCTTGATGGTGGGGTGGAATCGGATAATGAACCAAGGTTTGAATACCCCTATCAGAAAGATGCTTTTGCAACATATCACGATTAGCGGTTCGGATGACAAACAAATGCCAAACATGCCCTTCAGGCCGGATTACCTTGGGTAAAATTATTTTTCCATTATTGATGTTCGACAGGTATTCGTCAGCGATTTGCTGTCTCCTTTTTGTATCCGCAGGCAAATACTTCAATTTGACATTCAACAATGCAGCCTGAATTTCATCAAGCCTGCTATTGATGCCTTTGACTTCATTTACATATTTTTTTCTTGAACCATAGTTTGCAAACATTCTAATCAAAGATGCTAGTTCTTCATCATTGGTGGTGACCGCACCGGCATCACCCAATGCGCCAAGATTTTTTCCGGGGTAGAAACTAGTGCCTGCAGCATTACCCAATGAACCCGTTTTTCTGCCAAAGTAATCCGCACCTTGGGCTTGGGCATTGTCTTCAATCAATTTAAGGTTGTATTTCTTGCAAATTTCCCCAATTCTTTCATCATATGCACATTGCCCGTACAAGTGAACAATCATTATGGCTTTCGTTTTCGGTGTGATGGCTTCCTCTATTTTTTCAGGATCAATGTTATAGGTATGGATGTCGGGCTCTACCAAAATAGGTTTAAGCCGGTTTTCACTGATGGCTAAAAGTGAGGCAATGAAGGTGTTGGCAGGAACTATGACCTCATCAGCCTCTTTCATTGCACCTTGATGGATATATGCTCGTAAAATCAGATTCAATGCATCCAATCCATTGGCCACACCAATGCAATGAGCTGTTCCGCAAAAATCAGAAAAATGGGTTTCGAATTTTTTCACACGCTCTCCAAGCAGGTACCACCCAGAATCGATGACGTCACAAACCTCACGTTTGATCTCATCATTATATTTGTTCGTGAGTTCCTGAAGGTCCAAAAATTTGACTTTCATATCCATAGACTTTAATTGACGGCAAGTGTTGTCATTTTTGAAAGGTCATGTGCAAATTGTCCACTGAGCAATTTTGCCATGCTAAAAATACTTTTTGCATTTTCAACATGCCACAGCCTTGCCTTATTGTTGAAAATCCCACCCAAGAGTGGCCCGATAACATAAAACCCATCACAAGCTTCAAGGTTTTCGTTCACCACAACACCTCTGTTGGTGCAATTGATTGTGCATATTCCGTTGTCGACCAAATACTTCAGCAATGGTGAGCTGGTTTGGTCAAGATTCTCAAATCCACCACAATTGACAACAATGGCAAATGAATCCTTGTAATCTGAAACAGAACCCCCTTGATCCTCATATTCCAAAACAACCTGCTCCGGATTGTTGATATCCTTTTTAAGTTGCAAATATTTTCCTTTTAACTGAGTTAGCTTTTTTTCATTCCTGAGTTGATCCAGCCCATCGCTATAGTCAATGCCAGATCTTCTAATCAGTTTGGAATATTGCAGTCCATATTCGCAGTAAAAATGCTGTTTGCCCTTGTCTGGCAGCATTTCCAAAAGTTCGACAATCAGGTCATTAATCTGATAATACAAGTCACCTAGTTTCACTCCTTTCAAGTATGCAATTTTCAAATCCTGCTCAATGGTTGAATAAAGTATTTCAGAACTGAAATGTTTTACCTTTTTTAAGGATTCTAGACCTTCAAAACTATATGACTCTGTATTGTCTGTACTGATTCTGTTCGGAAGAATACCACTTTGGGAGATGACAACAACCTGATCAATACATTTTTTAAGCTCAGGTTTTCCATTGATTAGATAAAGTAGCTCTATTGAACTTGCATTGGTCCCCAAAATAAGCAAGTGATTCTTTTGGAACGCATCAAAATTGTTCTGCAGTCTGTTTTCAATGGTTTGCAGATTTTTATCAAGTGATGGGAAATAGGTATCATTGACATAAATGAATTTTGAATCCCCTTGAAGATTGGTGATCGATTTCATGGGTGTACTGCCGATTGAAAGAATAATCTTTTGGGTGCGAATCTGCTTCAATTGGGATAAATCCTCGTACCCTACCATAAAAATCCCATCTTTTTTATCAATTGCTTTCACTTCAGCGGTAAAGTAAGAAAAGCTCACTTTCCCTGCTTTTTCAGCATTTTCAATTTTTTTGGCAACCTTGTCACGCAAGAAATCCCCAAACAACCGGCGAGGGATAAAAATCTCCTCCCAATTGTCTCTTTCCAGGTTCAGGTTATTCCGTTCAATCCAGGCTTTAGCAGTTACTCCCCCTTGTGTGGCATATTGTTTAAGCCAATGATGTTTGTTGCTGATTAGCCAATTCAAGAAATCATCACGTTCGGATGGGGGTATGAATTCTTTAAGTGTCGTTATGGTAAGGGAATTTGAAGAAGACCTGTATCCATATGGCAATCCTTTCCACAATTCCGGATCCTTGTCAAAAACAGCAATTTTCCAACACTCAGCTGTTGATTCGGTATTCTCCATATTTTCCAACAAGGATAAAATAGCGGCTGCTCCGGCAATCCCTGCACCTATAAGGGTAAAATCAAAATTGCTTGGGTTGTTCATTTTTTTTGGTTGTCTTCCATTTTTATTTTTTCGTGAAGTAGGCTCTCCAACATGATCAGAATTTCATTGTCATAATCAGAATCAAACTTTCTTGCAAGAAATTTTCCTGATTGGATAAGTTTATCAAAATGGCCTACACCAAGAATATTGGGGTGGCCTTCACCCCATCCAGACCATTCTACAAAAGTCAAATTTGGTTTTATATGATCCCTGTATGGGGAATTGAATGCAAGTGTTGAGAAAAGGAATTCATCTGACCCCCAAACCAATTTGAAAAATCTGGCTATTGCCTTGTTTTTTTGGAACTGCGTTAGCATATGGTCTATGCACTTTGACGTTAGGCAAAACCAATTTGAATTTCCGGCAATTATAATGTTTTTAGGATGTCTTCGCTGGGGTGTGATCCAATTCAATAATTGCGTTAGCCTTGTGTTTCCTTTGAAGTCCCAGTTCAGCAAACTGAATTTATCCACCCTTACTGCATTCACTTTCCACCATTCATGATTCAAATCATAGGGAATGGCATTGATGTATTCAGCCTCTGTATCTGAATTTAGAAAGTCCAAAAACTCATTGGGCGTCATCAATGGAAAATCCTGCCCAGACATCAAAACGTATCGATCAAAATTGCCTGATGATTTGGCTTCCAGCAAACTGTTAATTGCTGCCTCAGCAATGCTGAAAGTCGCCCATCCGACTTTACTTCTTTTCTTTACTAAAACAACATTTTGTCTTGTTGAAAGAAAAGAAAATGGTTCAACGTCAATTTTTTTATCAAGATGAATGAAAAAATAAAAATCCGGATGGCTCAAAATTGAAATCATACGGTCAATATGCTTTGGATTTTTATATGCCGTGATGATCAATGCAATTTTCATTTCAGAAGGATGAGTTTAACCTATTTTTGAGGTATGAAATAATTAAGAATGTAATTTCGTTAATTAAACCGTAATTCAACGAAGTTCCAAACACTTAAGACAATCATTTGTTCTGTATTGCAAATCCAAAAAAGCACCAAATTATCAAATCTCATGCAAGCCAAAAATCTAGAATTGTCCATACCGGCATTTATTGCTTCCCCAAAATTGCCGGCATTGGACGGTTTGAGGGCTATATCCATCTTACTGGTACTATTTCACCACACCATTTTTTCACATAAAAATACGCTGATTTTCAAAATGGATTTGGGGGCTGTTGGCGTTCAAATATTTTTTGTTATCAGCGGATTCCTTATCACAACACTTCTTCTTAAGGAAAGAATTGCAAATGGCAATTTCAGCCTTAAAGATTTTTATATACGCAGGGCATTTAGGATATTGCCCTTAGTTTTTCTCTTCCTATTGGTATTGATGTTGTTTAATGGCATGTTTTCTTTAAAAATACCTGCGATTGACTTCCTGACTTCACTTCTGTTTATCGGAAATCTTCCCATTCCGAATACTGATTCCTGGTATACCGGACATTTTTGGAGCCTTGGTGTTGAAGAGCAGTTCTATTTGATTTTTCCAGTTATTTTATTTTTGATGCCAACAAGAAAATACCTTGTATTGTTGCTGCTTTTAATTCCCGGAATCACTATTGTTAACTACCTGCACTGGCATAATACATTGGGATTTTTTGACAATGCAATGCTAGATTCACTTTTATATGTAGCAAGTACTGGATTTGGATATGGTACGGTTGCCATTCTTGTAGGATCATTGTTTTCGGTTTTTTGTTTTACTCATCCAATATGGATTTCAAGACTTCTGGGATTCCAATGGCTGTCACTGATCATTTTTTCGATTGCCTTAACCCTTAGAATGGTTTTTTATGAATCCTCATCTATTTTGCTCATTTTCAATACTGGAATAGCATTGATGATTATTTCAAATTTGGATAGCAAATCCAAGCTGAGCATGATTTTAGACAATAAATTCATCTCAAGGATTGGCGTACTTTCATACAGCATGTACATTTGGCAACAACTCTTCACTTTCAACCAGCCATGGGCAGTGTATTGGCCATGGGCCAGCTCCCTGGTTCCGAATCTAGCAATTCTGTTTTTGGTAACTCATATTTCCTATGAATATTTTGAAAAACCCATCATCCAATTGAGACAAAAATTTTTGTCCAAATAATCTGATATTTATTTTTGTATAATAAATTTAGAACAAATGAGTTTGTCAAAGAAAGTTATTGTATCAAGCTTAAAAAATAGATCAGCAACACCAGGTTCTGCTCCCGCAGGGAATAATACAAACTCATTGAACAGGCCAGAGTGACCATCAACGGTGAATTTGTCTAGCCGACAGCCCGAGTCCATCCGGAAAATGAAATTGAAAACTTAATTACTATTCAAAGAAATAGAGGGTAAAATTGGATATTTCCTTATTTTTGCAGTCCTGTATAAGAATAGTAATATTCTTAGGGCCTATAGCTCAGTTGGTTAGAGCATCCCGACTACGTCGGGATGGGC
>CAJBBV010000016.1 GCA_903951405.1 uncultured bacterium | reverse complement strand
CTTCGCGCATATAATCAGCATGCAAAAACATGGTTGATTCAGATGCCAGCAGATCGATTTGAAGGCCAACTTGAATATCTTTTTGTAGATGGTAAAAAACTAAAGCAATCATCTGTTCAGTTTGGACTACAGCACGTAGCCAGCCAAAAAAGGGTTCCTCCAACAGGAAATATTAAGATCACTTCCCCCACTGGTATTGTTTCAATGGCATCAGATTATATGGCACCACCATCTGCGTATTCGTTGATCAATTTTGATGCGAATACCTCTGTTGTGGTGAATAAAAGAATGGTTGGATTGATTCTTTCTGTCACTAATTTATTGAATACCAGTTACCGAGATTATATGAATTCTTTCAGGTATTTCTGCCTAGATCGTGGACGCAATATTTCTTTGAAAGCAAAAATTTCACTTTAAAAAATAAGCAATGAAAGTTCAAAAAGCCCTTTTACCAGTTGTTTTGTTCCTTGTATTATTAATTTCTTCATGTAAAAAAGACCCAGCTAATCCTGATGATGGAGAGCTAATTACCACTTTAAAAGTTGAATTTATAGAAAGCGTGAGTGGTGCAAAGCAATCGTTTGAGTTTAGGGACCTTGATGGAGAGGGTGGTAATGCACCGAGTGAGTTTGATGAGATTAGCCTATCTGCCAATAAATCCTACAAGTGTGAGGTGTATTTGTTGAATGAAAGTGTAACTCCGGTCGATGACATCACTCTTGAAATTGAAGCTGAAGCAGACGATCATCAGTTTTATTATACTCCTTCATTTTCTACTTTAACTATTTCTGACTTGAACGAGGATTCAAATAATCTGTCCTTGGGAACTGAATCCACGTGGAGCACCGGAGCAGCTTCAACTGGGAGCATTAATATAACGCTCAAGCATAAGCCTGGAACCAAGGCTTCGGGTGATCCAATCAGCAAGGGTGATACAGATATATCTATAGATTTCAACGTAAAAATTCAATAAATAATTCTTTGGTAGCTTTGTAGTACAATGGAAATTTCAATTACCACTCCGGCATTACTTTTTCCTGCCATTAGTTTGTTGCTG
The DNA here is from genome assembly GCA_903951405.1 of uncultured bacterium. GTDB lineage: Bacteria > Bacteroidota > Bacteroidia > Chitinophagales > Chitinophagaceae > Pollutibacter. The sequence goes on along the minus strand of CAJBBV010000016.1, from coordinate 9,146 downwards.
TTGGCTTATACCAATCGGTTTTTGGCTATTACAAGTCTAGTGCGGAAGTTGTTTGATGATTATAATCGTGTCCAGAACAAAGCCAATCTTATCCTTCAAATAAAAAGCTTACGAAAGCGATTAAATTATATTCGAATGATGCAGGGGTGTGGGGTATTTAGTTTTTTACTCTGTGTGATTTGTATGTACAGTATTTATAATACATGGACAGAATCGGCAAATTTTTTATTTGCTGTTAGCTTATTATCGTTATTGATTTCATTGGTTTTTTCATTGATTGAAATTTTCCAAAGCACATCAGCACTTGAGGTGTTATTGAGTGAGGTAGAAGAATTGTCTGAGCAGAGTATGCTAAAACGTGTTCTTCATTATAAGGAAGAAGAAGATATTAAACGTGAACTGTAATCTTTGATCAAGACTTTTTTCGTTCACCTATTTGTTGTCTCCACATCGCATAGTAAAGGCCTTTCTCGTCTAGCAATTGATTATGTGATCCTGTTTCAACTATTTCGCCGTTTTCTAGCACATATATTTTATCAGCATGCATGATGGTGGAAAGCCTATGTGCAATCAATAGGGTTATTTGTTCCCTTCTAGATGAAATCTCTCTGATGGTGTCCGTTATTTCTTCTTCTGTTATCGAGTCTAGTGCTGATGTAGCTTCATCAAATAAGAGTACGCGTGGCTTTCTTAATAATGCTCGTGCTATGGATATCCGTTGTTTTTCGCCCCCTGAAAGTTTTAGGCCACCTTCTCCAATAACGGTATTCAGTCCTTGATCGGCTCTATTTAATAAATTAAAGCAGGATGATTTAGTCAACGCATCATTTAACTCACTGTCGGTTGCGTTGGGATTAACAAATAATAAATTTTCTTTTATAGTTCCAGAAAACAATTGTGTGTCTTGAGTCACAAATCCAATTTGTTTTCTCAGGTCGTCGAAATTGATTTCATTTTCATCAAGACCATTATATAAAATATTTCCTTCTTGTGGTCTATATAATCCAACCAACAATTTCATTAGGGTTGTTTTTCCAGAACCCGAAGGTCCAACAAAGGCAATTGTTTCACCTCGTGAAACACTAAAGTTGATGTTGTCGATTGCTTTTTGTTTTGCAGTGATATGTTGAAAACCAACTTGATTGAATTGTAGGGTATCGATATCTCCTAGCGCCACAGGATTAAGAGGGGCTTTTTCTGGTTCTTTTTCCATTAATCTATGGTAGTTTCCAATGGATGCTTCTGCTTCGCGATAGGAAAGAATAATATTCCCGATCTCCTGGAGTGGGCCAAAGATGAAGAAGGAGAAAAATTGCATCGTTACCATTTCGTGGGGTTGCATTTTATCTTTGAAAATCAACCACATTAATAGAAATAGAATTACTTGTCTCAACGTGTTTACCATTGTTCCTTGTAAGAAACTAATGCTTCTAATCCGTTTTACTTTGGTGAGTTCTAAGGTTAAAATCTTGTAGGTATCTGCATTCAGTCGTTTTACCTCTTGTTGTGTTAGGCCTAGGCTTTTAACCAATTCAATATTGCGTAAGCTTTCGGTGGTGGTGCCTGCAAGGGATGTGGTTTGACTGACGATAGATTTTTGGATTGTTTTTAATTTCTTACTCAATATATTGGTGATGAGAGAAAGAAATAAAATCCCACCCACGTAGGCGATGGGAACTGACCAATGGATGTATAATGATGCATAAATGAATACAAATGTGATACCAACTAAAATAGCGAAAAGCGCATTAAGAAAATAATTGATGAATTTTTCTGTATCTGTTCTAACCTTGGTTAAAATACTCAAGGTTTCTCCACTGCGTTGATCTTCAAATTCTTGATAAGGAAGCGTCATGGCATGTTGCAACCCTTGTGTAAAAATTCGTGCGCCAAATTTTTGTATCACAACGTTTGCGAAGTAGTCTTGAAAGTTTTTAGCTATTCTACTCATCATCGCAGTTCCCATAGATAAGCAAAGCAATACAACAACTGCTTTTAGGAAGTCATTCCACATAGAGGGCTTACCTGCTTCTTGGAGGTTATTAGTGTCTTGAGCAAGTTTGATTATTTTACCAAAGATGATGGGGTCAATAAGAGAAAAGACGGTATTAATAGAGGCTAGTACCATCGTAAGAATGACTAACCATTTATATGGCTTAAGATAGCTAATGAGGATTTTCATATAGCAAGATTACGTCAAAAATTATGCCAATGTTTAAACGTTGAATGTTTTGACTAATTTTTTCTGAAAGTCCAGGTAATCATTTCTTTCCAGGTTACTTTTTTGCCGTACATCAAAATGCCTGTTCTGTATATCTTGCCAGCAAGCCATGTGGTTAGCATGAAGCCACCAATAAGGCTGAGCATGGAGGTGGCCAATTGCCAATAGGGTACTGTGCCAGGCACGCCAAATGGAATCCGACCCATCATGATGATGGGGGATGTGAATGGAATGATGCTTGTCCATACAGCCAAATTACTTCCTGGGTTACTCAATACACTATTCAATATCACAAAGGAAAAAATAATAGGCATGGTAATGGGTAGCATGAGCGCTTGTGCTTCTTGAGGGTCTTCATTGATTACACTTCCAATGGCAGCAAATAGAGATGCGTAAAATAGATATCCTCCAAGAAAATAAAAAAGAAAGCAGCCGATAACCATGAACCAGTTGACGCCTTCAATGAATTCGGATTTAGCCTGTAGTATTTTCATGGCCATTGGATTCCCGGTAGCTGTGTTCAGCACATCCTGACCTTGTTGTGCTTGTTGAAACTGTTGGTAGGTTTCGGCAGGGATGAACATAGACAGAGAGCTAGAGAGTACTATCATGAGTAGTATCCATAATAATAATTGAGTAAGGCCTACTCCTGCGATGCCGATGATCTTGCCTAACATTAATTCAAAGGGTTTGCAGGAAGAAACAATTACTTCTGCAATGCGATTTGTTTTTTCCTCAGCAACACCGCGCATCACCATCGCGCCAAAAATAAACATGGTCATGTAAATAAGAAAGCCGCTGCCAAATCCAATGGCATAGGCTATTCCTGTGTTTGCTTCTTTTGATTTTCCTTTACCATCCTCCACCATATTGGTTAGCGTCACATTGTCTTCTGATGCATTTGAGATAGAATCTAGGGTAGTTTTATTTATTCCGCTTTCTTGAAGCATGTTATTCTCAACTGCTTTATTAAGCTGTCTTTCAATGTATTTTGTAGCTTCAAAACCAATCTGCTTTTCAGAATGTAAGTTGCTTACCAAAGTTCCATTTACAATGGTTGTATAGAGTATAGCATCAATCTTCTTTGTTTTATAATTTAGGCTATCAACATCTTCGGCAAAAGAAAATGTCACATTTCCTATGTCACTTTTTAAGTTGGATTGTAAAAAGCCAGGATCATTGGCAACAGCTACTGTTAGTTGTTCTTTTGAACTAGTAGCAAAGTAGACTGAACCCGCAATGAATACGATAAAAACAACAGGAATAAGGAACGTGGTAAGAATGAATCTCTTATTGCTAACCCTTGTTGTATATTCTCTTTTTATAATGAGGCCGACCTTGTGCATAAATTATATTTGACGGATGTTATGGTTGAAATTGTCTTGCTTCTGGGCTACCCTGCACCAGCTTTATAAATATGTCATTGATGCTGGGCAGGATCTCATTAAAGGAATGGATGTTTAATCCTTTGTGAATGAAATAGCTGATGATATCATTGTTTGAAAAATCTGCATTTTTTCGAATGGTTACACTTTTTTCTTTCGCATTGATTACATCAAAAAGGTGAATAGCTGTATGTTCTGGTAATATTTTTTGGTCAAATCCGACTTCAAAAATATTTTCTTTAAAATCTTGTTTTATTTTTTCAACAGTACCATCAAGAATTTTTTCTCCTTTGTTTACTAAGATGATGTGGTCGCAAATCTCTTCAACTTGTTCCATGCGGTGTGTACTAAAGATGATGGTTGCGCCTTCGTGAGCGAGTCTAAATATTTCATCTTTAATGAGGTTAGCATTCACGGGGTCTAGTCCACTAAAAGGTTCATCTAAAATGATGAGTTTGGGATTGTGCACTACCGTTGTAACAAATTGCAGTTTCTGGCTCATCCCCTTGCTCAGGTCTTCTACTTTTTTATTCCACCATGATTCCATGTGAAATTTGATGAACCAATTCTTGGTATTTTCCAGTGCCTCTTTTTTTGACAGGCCTTTCAATTGCGCTAAATAGAGGACTTGCTCACCAATTTTCATTTTTTTATACAAACCTCTTTCCTCCGGCATATATCCAATCAATGGATTGTCGTGTAACGGATCAAATTTTTTCCCATTGAGAGTAATGGTTCCTTCATCAGGAAAAAAGATCCCCGTGATCATGCGAAGGAGGGTGGTTTTGCCGGCTCCATTTGGGCCTAGCAATCCGAAGACTGACCCTTTATTTATGGAGAAGCTTATGTTCTCCACAGCTTTTTGTCCAGAAAAATATTTCTTAAGCGATGTAACTTCTATAATAGGTTCCATAATTGTGATTGCAGATGAAAAATTACGTGTAAAAGTTTTACGGTGCTGAAAATAATGATGAATGGCGATGTTGAGTAGTTAATTTACGCACCACATAATTTCATTGCTACGGCCTGCCCATCCATAGCAGCACTAACAATGCCACCTGCATAACCTGCCCCTTCAGCGCAAGGGAATAAATTGGATATTTGTGGATGCCTCAGCGTTTCTGGATCTCTAGGTATTTTAATGGGGGAAGACGTGCGGCTCTCTGGGGCAACAATAATAGCCTCTTCTGTATAATAGCCCCGCATTTTTTTCCCAAATGCTTTCAGGGCTTGTTGCAATGATTCATATATGAAGGAGGGTAATACTTCATCCAGTTTTACTGAGTTCACGCCTCGGAGGTAGGAGTTTTCTGGGAGAGAGTTTGAATGTTTTTTGTTTACGAAATCTGTCATACGTTGAGCAGGAGCAACAAAAAGCCCACCACCGGCTTCATACGCTTTTCGTTCGATTGTTTCTTGCAAGTCATGTAAACTAAAGGGGTTGGGATGATCCTTTTTTGCATAATCCTTCCTTTGATCATTATTTTTTTCCAGTTTAATTAATTCAGCATCATTCAAATTGATCTGTACTACCATCCCAGAGTTTGCGTATGGATTATTCCGTTTCGAAGGGCTCCATCCATTAACTACCAACTCTTGTTGAGTAGTAGACGCGGTGGCTATGATGCCGCCCGGACACATACAAAATGAAAAAACGCCTCTGTTATGTACTTGCTCAACCAATTGATAGGAGGCTGCTGGAAGAAATTCATCTCTTGGTTGATTCGTTGGGCAATGGTATTGGATGGCATCAATTAATGATTGAGGGTGTTCGATTCTCACGCCCAAAGCAAATGGCTTGGATTCAATCAAGATGTCTTTTTTATACAGCAGTTGATAAATATCCTTTGCTGAATGGCCTGTTGCGAGCACGACTTCATCAGCGTCCCATTTGTTTCCTGTATGGGATACTAATGTTGAAATTCGTTTGTTTTTGATTTCTAAATCTGTAACGCGTTCGTTGAAGTGAACTTCTCCTCCAGAGGCGATGATTTGTTCACGCATCTGTTGAATGATTTTAGGGAGTTTATTCGTGCCTATATGAGGGTGTGCTGTGTAAAGAATATTTTCATCGGCACCAAAGTGGACAAGCAATTGTAAGATTTCGATTACATTGCCTCGTTTGCTGCTTCGGGTATAGAGTTTGCCATCACTATACGTACCTGCACCTCCTTCTCCAAAGCAATAGTTGCTATCCTCATTTAAAATCCCTTCTTTATTTAATATAGCGAGGTCTCTTCTTCTGTCTCGAACATCTTTTCCTCGTTCTAGGATAATTGGCTTGATGCCGCGTTCTATGAGTTTGAGTGCCGCAAAAAGGCCTGCTGGACCGGCTCCAATGATGAGTACTTTTTTTTGTGCGTGGAGTACGTCTTGAAAATGGAATTCAGGTTTGGGTGTATTGAAGAATGGTTCATCAATGAAGGCATTGACTTTCATGTTGATTAGTACAGTACTTTTTCTGGCGTCTATCGATTTTTTAAGGCAGTGGAATCCGCTAACAGCGGTTGTTTTTTTACCAAGGTGTTGTGCTATGGCCAATGTAATGGCAGCAGGGTTTGAGGCATCTTTCGGGGAAAGTTGCAAATGGATCTCTTGCTGCATAGACGTTGGGTTTTGGCTTAAAAAGGCAGGTCGTCTGCGATGCCATGCTGGCTTTCAGGATCTGGTGAAAATGCTGGAGGTGCTTCAATTCCACCACCTGTTCCCATGGCAATGTTTTCAATCCTCCAAGCGTCCAAATTAGTGATGTAATTGGTTTGTCCGTTTTTGTCCCACTTGCTTCCTTTTATATTGAAGTGAACCTTTATGGTGTCGCCTATATTAAATCGGTCGATGATGGTTGTTCTGTCTTGGACGGACTGAAACTTTACGAAATTGGTGATGGCGCGTCCATTAATATCTTCATTTGTCTCCACCACAAATTCTCGAGTTTTGAATGTGGCACTGCGTTGGATGGTTTCAAATTTGGCAACCAATTTTCCGGTAAGATCGAATCCCATAGCTTGATGTATTTAAACGAAGGTATCAATTAATTCAGGAGTTTAAAAAAATCCTTGTATACAAAATTTGGCTACAGTTATAGGCCTTGGGCTAGATCTGGTAGTGTGAAATCATTGGTCAGCACTTCTCTTTGGCTGACTTGTTTTAGGCAATTCCTTGACATTAGCTATTATGGTTAACGAATTTCAGTGAAAAAATAAAAAAAGGGTAAACTTTTTTTCTGGCTTTCCGGACATTTTTTTGAGAAAAGCTGGCTCGGTTTGACGATTTTTTCAGCGAATAATGCCCCCCAAAAAAAATCTACAATAAAAAATTTTTTTATTTGTTAACAGACGATATATTCGCCGTCTGACTTATTTAATCGACTGGGTTTTTGGCTAGATAAAAAAAATAGTTTTTTAGATAAGAATTAAAGCGGAGAGAAGGAATAATAGTATATATTTAGTGGATATTGAAGAGATTGGTTCAGGGATTATTTTAACTTTCATTTTCTTTAAGGTCAGCCCCAAATTATTAAAAACCAAAACAACTGCATAAGTACTAATGGAGAAAGCATTTGAAAAAGTTTGGATCAATTGTTTGTCTATCATCAAAGACATTGTAGAGTGGCAACACTTTAAGACTTGGTTCGAACCAATTCAACCAGTTGCTATAAAAGACAACGTGCTTACCATTCAAGTGCCTAGTCAATTTTTTTACGAGTACATCGAAGAGCATTACATAAATCTTCTTTCCAAAACATTAAAGCGTGAATTAGGCAAAGATGCACGACTTGAATACAGAATCATGGTGGATAGTGGAAATGGAAAGAATAAGCCACTCACCATGGATGTTAGTGGCCAGTCGTTCAAGACTTTCTCTAATAATGAATTAGACTTCCCGCTGGTAATTAGTAACCAAGTGAGGAATCCATTTGTCATCCCTGGACTTAAGAAGATGCAAATCGATTCTCAATTGAATCCGATTTATACATTTGAGGCATTTGTTGAAGGTGATTGCAATAGGGTTGCTCGTCGTGCAGGTAAGACGGTAGCTGAGAAGCCAGGTGCTACTTCTTTCAATCCGTTGGTGGTTTATGGTGGAGTTGGATTGGGTAAATCACATCTTGCTCAAGCAATTGGTAATGAGGTTAAGCGATTACATCCGAATAAGGTGGTTTTATATGTGAGTTCAGAAAAATTCATTAATCAGTTTCAGGACCACAGCAGGAATAATGCGATCAATGATTTTATACATTTTTATCAATTGATTGATGTATTGATTCTTGATGATGTTCAGTTTTTCAATAGGGCTGAGAAAACGCAGGATGCATTCTTTGCTATATTCAATCACTTACATCAATCAGGTAAGCAATTAATATTAAGTTCAGATAAACCACCAAAAGATTTGGAAGGGTTGCAGGAGCGTTTGCTTAGTCGATTCAGATGGGGATTGAGTGCGGATCTTCAGGTTCCAGATTATGAGACTCGAATAGAGATTCTTGAAAAGAAGATGAAGAACAATGGTCTTGATCTTCCTAAAGATGTAGTAAAATACATTGCTTATAACATTCAAAATAATGTGCGTGAGCTTGAGGGGGCGTTGATTTCATTATTGGCACAATCTTCTCTCAATAAGCGTGAGATTGATCTTGACTTGGCGAAGAAGGTGTTGAGGAATTTCATCAAGACATCCTCTAAAGAGATTACAATTGACACCATTCAGAAAATGGTATGTGAGTTTTTTGATTTGCCTTATGACAGGTTGTTGCAGAAAACCAGGAAGCGTGAGATTGTGCAAGCCCGTCAAATCACTATGTATCTTTCTAAGATCTTCACTAAGAATTCTCTTAAGACTATTGGAGAACATTTTGGCGGAAGGGATCACACTACAGTTATACATTCTTGTCAGACTGTCAAGGATTTGATGGATACTGATAATTTGTTCAGGGAAAGTGTGATGGAATTGCAGCAGAAAGTGCAGTTGGCTGCGATGTAATCCATTCTTTTTCAAGTTCGGCATATAAATCTTTTGAGGTTTGGGGAGTCTTTAGTAAATTTGCCACCCTTAAAGATGTTTTTTATACGGTGAGGTGGATGAGTGGCTGAAATCAGTAGTTTGCTAAACTGCCGTACGGGTAATTCTGTACCGCGGGTTCGAATCCCGCCCTCACCGCACAAAGCAAAACTGTAAGGAAAGTTCGGGAAGTAGCGCATGAAGATGGCGCATCCCGACTAGGGTCGGGAGGGTCGCAGGAATGCGAATCGCTCGATTTGGTTCGGTAAAATAAAGTTCGGGAAGTAGCGCATGAAGATGGCGCATCCCGACTAGGGTCGGGAGGGTCGCAGGAATGCGAATCGCTCGATTTGGTTAGGTAAAATAAAGTTCGGGAAGTAGCGCAGGAAGATGGCGCATCCCGACTAGGGTCGGGAGTGTCGCAGGATTGCGAATCGCTCGATTTGGTTAGGTAAAATAAAGTTCGGGAAGTAGCGCATGAAGATGGCGCATCCCGACTAGGGTCGGGAGGGTCGCAGGAATGCGAATCGCTCGATTTGGTT
>CAJBBV010000015.1 GCA_903951405.1 uncultured bacterium | reverse complement strand
TAAATGTATTTCCTAACATCTAACATCTAACATCTAATGTCTGTTTACCCCTTCACATTCCTCACCCCAGTTGTTCCACCACCATTCAATGTCATATCATGAGGAGTATTGGTTTTCCATCCACCGCGGGTGAAATCAGGAAAATCAACAGTCCTAGATCTATTGTTTACTGATGCTTCACTAAGTAGACCTGCTGCCGTCCACGATGCGGCGTCGTATACATTTTGATCAAGTGGCAATCCATTGCGTAAGCAATCAATTAACCTCCAATCCATGATGAAATCCATTCCGCCATGTCCACCAACACCCTTAGCGATTTCTCCGATGTGTTTTATAATGGGAGGTGCATATTTTTCTTCTAATGCTTTCATTTGTTCAGCATTAATCCACTCATGTCCAAAAGCAATTCTTTCAGGATCAGGGTATTTTTGTGCACAACCCTTAGTTCCACTCACTAGGTGAATTCTAGAATATGGTCGTGCGGTAGATACATCATGTTGAACCATTAAGGTTTTGCCTTTATTAGTTTTGATGATGGTAGTATTCATATTACCACGGTATGATTTATTGGCGTACTCTTTAAAGAAATCATCTTTAGTGGCCAATTCATTTGCCATCTTACCCATTGTGAAATCATTGGTACTCATACTAACTAAATGATCAAATTTATCACCACGGTTTATATCCATGGCTTGTGCTATAGGGCCTAGGCCATGTGTAGGATATAGATCACCATTTCTGGTCATGTTTTCTTTCAACCTCCACATGTCAGTGTAGCCATTTTTGTTGAAAAGATAATCTTTTGACAAATCGTGAATGTATGCACCTTCTGCATGAAGCACTTCGCCAAATAAGCCATTACGTATCATGTTCAATGTGAGCAACTCGAAGAAATCATAGCAGCAGTTCTCAAGCATCATCATATGCTTTTTAGTCTTTTCTGATGTTTCGACTAACTGCCAGCATTCATCAATTGTTTTTGCAGCAGGAACTTCAGATGCTGCATGCTTTCCATGGTTCATTGCATATACAGCTATTGGAGTATGAAGAGACCATGGTGTGGTAATATAAATAAGGTCTAGATCATTGGACTCGCACATGGCTTTCCATCCATCTTCTCCAGAATATTCTTTTGCTTTAGGTAATCCTGCTTTCAGTAGAATGTCTTGTGCCTTGCTTGCTCTTTCTGGTAGTTTATCACAAAGGGCTTTAATTTCTACTCCTTCGATAAATGACATGCGTTCAACTGCGCCAGGACCTCTACTTCCAAGACCAACAAAACCAATTCTGACAGTTGGGATTTTCGGAGCAGCAAATCCACTCATATTAAAAGGAGCAGATATTTTTGAAATTCGTTGTGAATAGGCTGATTGTTGAATTCCTGTTGCAAGTGCACCTGAACCGAGGGCAACGTTGCGTATAAAGGAGCGACGATCTGTACTCATGGTATTGATTTTTAGATGAGTTTTAAAGGTAAGGAAAAGACTTGAAATAGTTTATAATACACTTTAGCCTATTTGGGGCTTTTTTAGATACCCACCAAATTATAGATTTAACCAATAATTCATCTTAAATACCAATGCCCTATTCTTATTTTTCATGATAGGGTCTGTGAAATAATTATCGCTGTAGACAATAAATAAATCACTCATAGGCTTGTAGCGCCATTGAATTCTGCTGTTGACATTAAAGTTATTTCGTTGGTTATTGTATTGCAGAAAAGTGGTCCAGAATAACTTGGTTGAAAAATTGATGTCAACCCTTGGTGCTATCAAAATCAAATTGCTTGATCCATATTTTTCGGGGAACTGTAATTTAGCTTGTTGCATACTCAATGCAAAACTACCCCAAGGTTGTACCCTGAATTTTGTAGTTACTTCATACTGAAGAATTGTACCGTTAAAAAATTCTCCTCCACCAAATAGTAATGTGTAGGAGAATTTTTTCTTGATATCTGATCCGTAGGTTACAGTGCCAGTGGGGGTTCTGTAATGCCCAGGAGGTATAGGTAGTTTGTCGGTAAACGCTGTATTGAAAAGAAGATTATTGGCATTAAAACTAGACATGAATATAAAGCTAGAGGTGTTTTTGAGCGCAAGCTCCAAAGACAAATCATGAATACTTTCATTGAACTTTTCATTCAGGTTGTAGTAAATGATGTTGTCTAATGCTAATCTAATTTGAGTGATGTTGCCTTTTTTGGGATAAAATGTATGCCTAATCTGATTATAAATTTGGTGATACCCCATCCGAATAACGGTATCTAGAAGGGCATCATAATTATCTATACGGCTTATATATCCCATATCTGCATAATACTTGTCGGTAATCTTCGTTAAGTCAAAAATGATGTTCCATTTTTTCGAAGAGTATCCCAATCCGGTATTGGTATAGTAGTCGGGTTTTTTTAGTAAATCCTTGAATGAAAAATGGTGTCCAGTCCAAGCATTCCATCGTCCTGAGTTATCAAGAAAATTATATTCAACTCCGGCATTTCTACCAAACTTATCTAGTGGATCAGTAAACTTATGGTTTTTATCTTCAATTCCTTGACGATTCAGAAAATAGCCTTTTACGGTTGATCTCCCTTGGACTTGTTGGTTGAACGTAACAGCTGTATAGTTTTGAGCTGCGGCATCTCCATTGGCTACGGTCTGCATGTTCATCATACCAACTCTGGTTTTTTTTGTAATGTTTCCGCTGATACGTGCTCCTGCCGCTATAGGTATTTTGTTCCCGTTATTATCTAAGCCGATTGTCCTTGAATAAAAGGGTCTAATGGGGGGGATGCCATAATTAGAAAACAAATCATCATTTTCTAAGAAGAAGGTTCTTCTCTCTGGAAAGAATATATTGAATCGAGTTAGGTTAGTGACTTGTTTATCTACTTCAATTTGTGAAAAATCAGGATTAACAGTTAGGTCAAGGTTCAATGTGGAGGATAATGCAATTTTCGAATCGAATCCACCACTCAATTTGCCCATTGGGGAAGAACCGGCCTCTTTATCAGAGGATACTGTGCCTGATGTATACGGTATGAATGCAATATTAGTTCCTGGAGCAGGAGGTGGTGTATCCCAATTTAAGGAACCCGAATAACCAAAGTCATAAAAAGGGAAATTAGTTGGCATGTCAGTCCAACATGAAAACTCATTATTCTTAACATCATTCCTTAAGAAATTAATCCCCCATCGTGTTTTTCCTTCTTTAAAGCGAAGTGTTTTGAATGGGATGGCAAATTCAGCTATCCAATATGTTTCATGCCTTGAAGTGGCTGAAAACCATTTATTATCCCAACTAAAATTCATTTCCTCACCAGATGTTCCAGCTGAAACCAAATCTTCCGTTTGAACATTATACGGGGTTACCAAAAATAAGAAACCATTAGTGCGTTGGTTAACTGGATCAATGGCCACACCAACCGCATCACTTGTAAAAAACTCTTGGTCTCTTTTTAAGGTTTGTGCAACATAATAATTGGTATCAATGGCTTTGATTCCTATATACAAGAACTGATCATCATAGCTCATTTTAATATAGGTTTGTCGCACTGGTCTGCCTTCATCATTAGGCCATTTCTTCCAGAAGTCTGATGTCTGCTCTGCTACTGACCATGTTTCTTCATCCAGTTGCCCATCAATTTTTATCGAAGAGGTAGCTTTTTTGATGTTTAATTTGAATTGTTCTTGAAAATTCAGACCGTTCTGTGCAGATGAACTTAAACAAATATGTAAAAATATACTAAGTAAGAACGTGCTGTATTTGTTCATGAATTTCATTTTCAGTTTTCGAAGCTTTGTTTGAGTTTAGCCTCGAGCTATAGTCGGTGCAATTTCATCTTTTTTTATTTTCTTTCCTCATGATTAGTTGGAGAGGGAACTATTATTGATGAATGGGAGTTAATAGTCGGAAGTTTTAATTTTCATATCTTGTACTATGTTTTATCGCGTAGCAAAGATAGTCATGTGGGTTACATTACGGTTTTTTTTTAGAAAAGTCCGAGTAGAAGGTGCCGAAAAATTAGCTCATCGAAACCCAGCTATTTTGATTGCAAATCATACAGCTTCTTTTTTAGATGCTATGGTTCTCTCTGTATTCCTTAGGCGCCCTCTGTTTTTCTTTGTTCGGGGGGATATTTTCAAGCACCCCATCGCCTTGTACATTTTTACTAAGTTGCACATGGTTCCTATTTTTAGTAGCGATGATGGAAGATTGGCGCTCTCTAAAAACAAATCCACCTTTGATCGGGGGCAGGATATTTTAAAGAATGATAAGTTATTGTTGATTTTCCCTGAAGGGTATAGTAGACTTTCAAAAGATTTAGCCCCTTTCAAGAAAGGTACGGCTAGGGTGGCTTTACAAACTGCATTTGATTTTGGAATAGAAAAAGAATTTACCATTGAAACAGTATGTATTAATTATTCTTTTCATGGATTTAGATCCAATCTTGTAATTCGAATCGGCGATTCATTATCTCTAGCTAAATATAAAGAGGAATACACAGAAAGTCCTGGTCATGCAATAGCCAATCTAACACGCGATATGTTTGCCTTATTTGAGAAAAATGTATTGTACGTCGCTCAACCTGAACGGACCTTGTATATAGAGTCTCTGTTAAGAATGTTGTTCAATGATGTTCATTATAAGGCGAATGACTTTTTCGTTTCCGGTCGTAAGGTATGTAAACATGTATCTGCTTTGTCAGAACAAGAGTTTGTTAAATTATCAGATCAATTAAAAGCGTATCAAGTGATGTTGAAGCAGTACAAAATTATTGAGGAAGTGATCTCTTCAAAAAAACTATATCCTGTTTTGCGTATTTTCATTTTGCTAATAACGATTCCTTTTTCTCTTGTTGGATTCGGATTATGGCACGCACATTTTAAGTTAACGAAATGGATCTCTGATAAAACAGTAACACGAGATGATTTTTATACGAGTGTATTTTCTGGAATATGGGGGGTAGTGGGCATTATATGGTGGCTTTTGCTTTGTGGCCTTGGATATTATTTTAAAGTAAAATTAATTTTTATCCTTTTCTTTTTTTCGCCAATATTTTATTATGGGTCTTTGCTGTGGCGTGAACAGTTTAAGGTACTATTATCTGAGTATCGATTTTATTTTCTTTCCAAATCGCGACCTGAAGTGTATCACGCTATCGTCTCGTCAAGAAATAATATTAAAACTTGGAACTAGTTAATCCTCATTATTGAGTAGGTCAGGTCTTCTATCGTTAGTCCTTTTAAGCGCTTGCTCAAAACGCCATTCTTCTATTTTTCTATGATCCCCACTCATTAAAATATCCGGTACTTTCCATTCCCTAAATTGAACAGGTCTTGTGTACACAGGAGGTGCTAAGAGATTATCTTGGAAAGAATCAAAAAGCGCAGATGTTTCATCATTCAATACACCTGGTATTAGCCTTCCGATGGAGTCTATAACCACCGCTGCGGCTAATTCTCCACCGCTTAGTACATAATCACCAATGGAAATTTCCTTGGTAATTAGATGTTGTCTGACTCGTTCGTCAATCCCTTTGTAATGTCCACAGATGAAAAGCAAACTACCCTTTAAGGATAGTGCATTAGCCATTCCTTGATTGAATACTTCTCCATCAGGGGTTAAGTAAATGATCTCATCAAATGTGTATTTGGTATTCAATTCTTCAATAGCATTAAATAAAGGTTCACACATCATTACCATACCAGCGCCTCCTCCAAATTGGTAATCATCTATCATGCCATGTGCATTTATAGCCCAATCCCTAAGATGATGAACTGTCACAGTCAGTAATCCTTTATCAGCTGCTCGTTTCATAATCGAATGATTGAATGGACTTTCTAGCAGTTCAGGTACGACGCTTATGTTATGGATGTTCATTGTGGGTTGTGGGTTGTGGGTTGTGGGTTGTGGGTTGTGGGTTGTGGGTTGTGGGTT
>CAJBBV010000014.1 GCA_903951405.1 uncultured bacterium | reverse complement strand
GCTGCCTCCCGTAGGAGTCGGGCCCGTGTCTCAGTGCCCGTGTGGCTGATCATGCTCTCACATCAGCTATTGATCGTAGACTTGGTGGGCCGTTACCCCGCCAACTATCTAATCAACCGCACGCCCATCCACTACCGCCGAAGCTTTGATATAAGATTGATGCCAATCCTATATAATATGGGGTATTAATCCAAGTTTCCCTGGGCTATTCCCCAGTAGTGGGTAAGTTGCGTACGTGTTACGCACCCGTTTGCCGGTCGCCAGCATCTGTATTGCTACAAACCTGCTGCCCCACGACTTGCATGTATTAAGCCTGCCGCTAGCGTTCATCCTGAGCCAGGATCAAACTCTCCATTGTAAATAATGTAGAATTGATTGCTCAATTTCAAAAAACTATAAATTGCGTCTTACCTTACCTCTGATTGATGTTTCCATCAAACTAGAGTGTTACTGCTTTCCAAACTTTCAAAGATCTTTCAGCTTTTCGGCTGCCCCATTTTTCAATGGGAGTGCAAAAGTAGCTGTTTAAATTTATTCAACAAAATATTTTTTGAAAACTTATCCAAAAAATGATTCGTAATTGATTCTAAGAACTGCGCCTTTTTTAGAAGCGGGATGCAAATATAGGACGCATTTCTCATACCTCCCAAATTAAATTCAATTGTTTTTTTTCACTACAATAGAAACGCAGTAAAATAAGGGCTTTCAGCGAAAAAATAGATTTTTGCGAACTTAATATTCACTAGACGTTAACGAATAAGGAAATCGTATATTTTCAAGAAATAATCCATGCGCTGGTGCAGTAAAATCAGCCTTGGTATTGTCTTTCACTCTCAATACCTCAATAAACTCGTCAACACTCCGTTTTTGTCTGGCAAAATTGATCATCGTGCCCACCAAGCCCCTAACCATACCCCTCAAAAATCGATTACCCTCCACAGTATACTTCAACAATCCATCGTTTAGCACCCACTCAGAAGTACTTATGCTGCACATATGGGTATGCACCTGACTGTTTTTCTTAGCAAAACTCGTAAAATCATGCTGCCCCAATAAGACACTCGACATTTCTCCCAAATGACCTATATCTAACGGATAAGGATAAAACCAAGCCCTATCCTGCAAAAAAGGGTCTTTCTTATTGAATAGGTAATAACCATAACTACGCGATAAAGCATCAAATCGACTATGCGCGGACTGCCCTACTTTAAATAATCCGGTTACTGAAATGTCCTTAGGGAGCATAGCATTCAAATTGTACACCATACGAGCATCCAACTCATTCTCACTCTGAAAATGAAAGTAATTGACCTTTGCATGAACGCCAGCATCTGTTCTAGACGAACCAGTGAGATCAATTGGCTGTTTTAAATAAATTGCCATGACTCGCGCTAATTCCCCTTGAATAGTCATTACATTATCTTGAATCTGGAATCCAGCATAGTTAGACCCATGATAAGAAAGTGATAAAAAATAATAATGCATCCGGTAGGTATATAACTGAGAATTAAAAATGATTGGAGATGCTTTCCTTAAATGCTTTTAAACTCTCCTCTTTTAAAAAAACATGCTGCAGCTCATGTACATTTTCAATATCAGAAATCGATTGAACTGCCAATTGAAAAAAACGAAGCCGCTCCTCTTCTGATACAAAAAACCAACCTATTTCTTTGGTCTCCGACGTTGTATACTGCCTATTGGTATATATCTTTTGAAGGTAACTAAACTGATCTTCTACTGCTGAAATGCCTAATAACTTTTTTAGTACTCGCCTAATCGCCTTAGTAGTTGCAGGTTTTTCAGAACGAATGGCTTTCACCGAATCTTGAGCACTAGACTCACTTTCAGGCACTTTCAAATCGCTAGTAATTAATAAAACACCTGACGTATCTTTCTCAATTGCCGTAGGAACAACAAAATATTTTAGACTATCAGTTATAATGGTATCACCAGGCACCAAGCCTATTACGGCATGTATTGTATCCAATAAAATAATTGAGGTGGCTGCTTTAGAAATCGGATATTCAATCTCAATTTGAACAGTATCCGACTTTTTACTAGACAATTGATCAACGTATATAAACTTAGCTGATTCTTGGCCGCTAGTATCCTGACTTAGCAACCGGACTCTGCTTAGAGACAATGGCTTTGCAGCAACATTATTCTTTGCATTTCCAAGAGAGCTAGTTGTTTTTTTGTCAGGACTTTTATCTACGCTAGCCAGTTTGGTACCATCAGAAATTGGAATTGCTGTGTTGTCTAATAACGTCTTATCATCTGTGACTTCAGCTAACATGTTGCCAAATTCACTTCCTGATCTTCCTACTGGTTCTGCGATTTCTGGCTTTTTGACCTCCACCGGTAAGTTAGACTCGAAGATTTCAAATGTCTCACGATCAAAAAGCACCCATCCTTTTTGATCTAACTTTTTCAATTGAAAACCTCTGTCGTGATCCATGGCCGACAAACTGAAAACGATTTCAGGATATTTATGCTGAGGGAACCCTATAGAAAAAGTCAATTCAGATTGATAATTGCGCGAAAGTATAATGAAACCAAGTGCATTCGAAGAAAACAATGTATCGGCTTTCTTTACATAAAAAGGTTGCCCACCGTCAGCTTCGATAAAAAAATAATGTTGGCCTAGGGCATTGTTTATCGAAACAACTAATAAAACCAAACAAACAACATATTTCTTCATTGTATTCATCCTTACAAATCTACCGAAAGTATTAAACAAATGGAGCTCAGCCAATTTTGCCATTCATAAAATAATTGATATAGTTACTTTCAGGCAAAATATATTTGTTATATAAACTATACTATGCGTAATATCTCTTTACTTCTTATTGTTTTGATAACGGCCCTTAACGTAATCGGACAGGATACCAATCCAATTGACAGTTCTTGGAAAAAAATCCCGAGATACACCCCGACCAGAACAAATAATCTTGTTCATACTAAACTCGATGTTCAGTTTGATTTCGATAAGTCACATTTATTAGGCAAAGCATGGATTACGTTAACACCACATATCGATCCAACCGACTCCTTGAGACTTGATGCAAAAGGAATGGAGCTACATGATGTTTCTATTATTGGGAAAAATAACACCACAAGTAAACTGATCTATTCCTATGATGGCCTACAACTAAATATCAAACTCCCTAAGCTTTATAGTAAAGGAGAGCTGTATACCATTTACATCAGCTATACCTCAATGCCAAATGAATATGAAGAAGCCTCTGGCGCAGACCCGATGCTAGGCGTCAAAGGACTCTTTTTTATCAACCCAAAAGGTGAGATAAAAAACAAACCGACACAAATTTGGACGCAAGGTGAAACCGAATCAAACTCGGTGTGGTTCCCAACAATTGATCAGACACAACAAAAAACAACTCAAGAGATTTACATGACTGTCCCAACAAAGTATGTAACACTTAGCAATGGTGTATTGGTGAACCAAAAGCTTAATAAGAATGGGACAAGGACAGATTATTGGAAAATGACACTCCCGCACTCGCCTTACCTTTTCTTCATGGGAGTTGGTGACTATGCTATAATAAAAGACCATTGGAAAGGCAAAGAGGTAAATTATTATGTAGAGCCGGAATTTGGCCCAGTTGCCAAAAAAATATTTGGGAACACACCTGAAATGATGAGTTACTTTTCTAAAATAACAGGAGTTGAATACCCTTGGAATAAATACGCTCAAATTACAGGCATAGATTATGTATCAGGCGCAATGGAAAATACGACCGCTACGTTGCACCAGGAGTCTGCTCAACAAGATGCCAGAGAGCTTACAGATGGCAATAGATGGGAATCTACCATTGCCCATGAATTATTCCACCAATGGTTTGGCGATTATGTTACGGCAGAAAGCTGGAGCAACCTAACTCTAAACGAATCATTTGCAGATTACAGCCAAACACTTTGGAATCAATACAAATACGGAAAAGATGCTGGTGATGCAGAAAATCATACAAACATCCTATCCTATTTACGCGGAAACAATGCGGAAAAGAATCTTGTTCGATTTTATTATGCCGACAGAGAAGATATGTTTGATGCAGTATCCTATCAAAAAGGCGGAGCGATATTACATATGCTTAGAAATCACATCGGAGACTCTGCTTTTTTCAAAGGATTAAATGTATACTTAACCACCAATAAATTTAAATCAGCCGAAGCCGCACACCTCAGACTTGCCCTTGAGGAAACAAGTGGCAGAGACTTGAGCTGGTTTTTCAATCAATGGTATTACGGCAGCGGACATCCTAAGCTTGATATAACCTATAGCTATGTTGATTCATCAAAATCTATAAAAGTTATTGTCAAGCAAACACAAAAAACAGGTAAAATATTTCGCATCCCATCATTCATTGACATTTACGCAGGAGACAAAAAAACAAGAAATCAAATATGGATAGAAAATCCAATTGACACCTTTACATTCTCTTCATTAACAAAACCGGATCTAATCAATTTCGACGGAGATAAAGTCCTGCTTTGCGAAAAGAAAGAGAATAAAAACATCGACAACTATTTTCATCAATATTACTTTGCTGGAAAATATTTAGATCGAAGAGAGTCAGTAGAATTTTGTGGAAGAAAAATGGATAACACGAAAGCAATCCAACTCCTAAAAGACGCCCTCAAAGATCCATTCGACGGGATTCGAGAACTGGCACTAACTAAGATTGACTTAAAAAAAGAAAGCATTAGAAAAGAATTCGAGCCAATTATAGCCTCTTTATTGATTGGAGAAAAAAATAGACCTTTAAAAGCAAATATGATTGGGGTCTTGGGTAACACACTGGATACTAATTACAAGGACATCTACCTTAAAAATGTAAAGGATTCTTCCTATTCCGTATCTGGTAAAGCATTAACTGCTTTGAGCAAAATCGACTCTGCCCTTGCCTTGAAAATAGCAATAGACCTTTCACATGAAACCGCGAAGGGTGAATTGGATGCAGCGATTAATAAAATTTTAATCGCCTCCGGAAATGAAGAAATCTATGATAAGCTAGCTGAAAAATTCACATCACTAGGCTTGTCAAATGAAAAGATAATGGTATTACAACAAATAGCTGAAATGACTGGGAATATGAAGAGTAATGAAAGAATAAAGAACGCCATTGGTCTAATTATCAATTTCAGGAATGAACTCCCTACATCGCTGAAAGAGCAAATCAATCCATATGTGAATCAATTTCTATTGCCAAGTATACTAAAGAAATTAAAAGAAAACGGCAATACTGAAATGATGACTTATTTAGAAAATCAAATGAAATGATTTGTGTTTAAAATATATAGCGCTGCTACAAAATTTAAACAGCAGCGCTATATACTAATCAACAAGTTGATAAGCCACTACATTATTTTTCCAAAATGTAGGAACATAAACAATTTTCTTTTTTTTATCGTACCCAATATCAGCAGAGTTTATTTGCTCATTGCGTGTATCTAAAAGGAGCTTTTTAGTCCCATTGAGATTTACATGCCAAATGGTTCCTGACCAACAAGAGACAAGAAAGTTCTGTTCATCAATTTGCTCTATTCCATCTGTACCGCCCCCTAAGTCATCGGCAATATGGATTATTTCTTTGTTCTTACCTAGCTTACAAAATGATCCATTATCAACGAAATATAATGTCTTATCAACATAAAGAACTCCATTAGCCCCCTTCATTCCATCTACTAATAGTGCAGGCTTGAACTTGGAGATCTGATAAATTTTATTAGCCTTAGAATCTGAAACATATATATCACCTCGTTTATCAATACTGATATCATTGAGTTGTTGTGCGCCTTCGATACCTATTTTTTTAATAACCGCAGCATGAGGAATATCAATAATCAATATAGAGTCTACATCTGCAACAATTAAAATATCGTCTTGAATCAACGCCATACCTTTAGGAGAATTCAGGCCCTTCAACCAAGTTGGATTTAATACTTTACCATTTGGCGTAAGTATGCCAATCGACCCCTTGCCCTCTCTACCCCATGGATTCTTGCTGCCAATATTGGCGACAAACAATCGCTCATTTTTAGAATCTACCAAAACAGACTCTGCCACTTTCAAGGTTGTATCCGAAGACCAAAGCATTGTTAAGCTTTGCGAATTAGCGACTGAATGGCTGAGTAAACTGATAACTAAGATGCTCAATACTTTATTCATAACGATTATTTTAGGACTAACGTTCAACATTAAATGCAGCTATATCTATGCTTGTTTTTTTATGACCTACTATTTCTTCTACTAGTTTACCAGTTGCAGCAGCAAGCGATATGCCTAGCATGGCATGACCACCTGAAAGTATGAGGTTGTTATAGGCCGAATGTCTTCCAATGTAAGGAAGTCCATCTGGACTCAACGGGCGAAGCCCATACCATATCTTATCCTGCTCCGGAAACTCAACTGGTAAATTAGGATAATAATTTTTTGCAGCCGCAAAAATCGATTTTACTCTTTTCATCAAAAGAGGAGAACCTATTCCGCTAATTTCCATTGTGCCTCCCATTCGAAGATCTGCTCCCATTGGAGTCATAGCTACCCTGTCGTCTACAAGTATAGCAGGATAGTGAAGGTTTTTCTTTACATTTTCGAATGTCATACTATATCCCTTTCCAGCTTGCATGAGTATATCTATTCCAAGTTGCTTACTTACGATAGGTAACCAAGATCCCGTAGCCAACACATATTCATCACCTCTAAAAACACCTTTGTCGGTTACTATTCCGACAATAGTTTTATTCCCTTTTTCAAAACCTATGATATTAGTATTTAATGCAAATTCAACGCCATTATTTTTGAGGTAATCCGTAATGCTTTGCATCAAATCTCCAGGATGAAGATGACAATCGATTGGATACAATACGCCTCCTCTAACATTCAATTCAACCTCAGGCTCCATCGCTTGCAGTTCCTGAAGGTTGAGCACTTGGGTGTCAATATTTAACGCTGCAGCTTCTTTTGCAAGTTCTATTTCGTGATGTTCAGTGGCTAGGCTTTTATACAACATTAAACAGCCTATTTCCTTCATTCTGAAATTATCCCCTAGCTCATCTCTGATTTCAGAGGTAAGAGCTCTACTAAGCTGTAGAAGGGCATCAAGATGAGGGATATTGCGTTCCATCGTTGACCTACTAGATCTTTTCCAAAACGTAAGCCCCCATCGAATCAAATCGATATTTAACCGAGGTTTAATATAAAATGGGGAACTCGAGCTCATCATCCATTTCATACCCTTCGCAATAATTCCTGGCGAGGCTAGAGGAATAAAATGACTTGGGGAAACATATCCTGCATTTCCAAAAGAAGTGCCGGATTTTAGATCTCCTCGATCAATAATTAAAACATCATGACCTGATTTCTTTAAATAATATGCTGTACATAATCCAATTATTCCACCCCCTGCTACAACAACTCTTGACATGTTCTAATTTTATATAATAACTATTACTGAATCAATTTATTTGTTTATTTATTTTTTTCTTGCTGTGATGCTCTTAATGAAATCAACTTCCTCTTTTTTGTAAGGAGATCCATCCTTTCTAAAAACATCATGAAACCAAACGGCTGGTTCTGAGCCATCGGGCATAGGCGTGTCCCACTGATAAATAGTATTGCTCTTCCCAGCTACTAAACCCCAATTGATTGCACTTACATTGTATTTTTTAAATAGGGGAAGATGTGTTTGAAATTTACTGTTTCGAGTTCTTGCCATGTATTCAGAGCACAACACAGGACGACCATAATTTTTTAATGATAAGATTTGTTTTTCGAGTGCAGTAAGCTCGTCATAATTATGGAAGGTAATTATATCTGAACTACGTAGGATTAGTTGATTGATTACTTCATTCTGGCTCCATACGGCGCACGTAAGTGGCTGAGAAGGTCTAACAAACCAAGCCCACTCAAACACACGTTGCAACAGCTCCACTGATCCATTTTCATAATTATTATTTCCTGGCTCATTGTATAGATCCCACATTAAAATGCGCTTATCGTCTTTAAAGTAAGAGATAACATCTTTTACGTATGCTTCAAGGTATTGCCATTTTAGTGGATTATTATGAACAGAAATAGTGGGGCTTCTTACCCACCCGCTATTATGGATTCCTGGCTTAGGATCGGGTTGTTTACCTGGTGACGCGTCAGGATTCCAGCAATCATCAAATACAGTAAATAATATTTTTATTTTATGTTTATCCGCGATGCCAAGAAAATCATTCATCCTTTTTTTAAACCCTTGAGGGTCCACCTGCCATGCAATATCATGCAGGTATACACGCATCACATTCATGCCAATAGATGAGGCCCAACCCAATTCTCTTGAAATGGTTACCGGGTCAAAGCTTTCGGCTTGCCACATCTCTAGCTGATTGATTGCTGTACTTGGAAGAAAATTACCCCCAACATACCATGGTTGCATTGCGCCCCACTGATTTGCCTTTTCTTTCGTCCAAATATTTGATTCTTGTGCAGTAGAGTTAAGCAAACTCAAAGCAAAAACAAAAGCAACTACTATTTTTTTCATATAACTAATTTAATGACCCCTTAAATATAAATGATTTATCAATAATTTATCTTGATATCGCTCAATAAAATTGGCAACCACACTTGCATGGGGTTGCTTCCCCTATTACACCAACTATAATATGGAATCGCCCTGACCTTCTGACTACGTGTATTAGCAGACAATCCATCATCTGAAATCGTTAACACAGGTAAGTTTGAAACAAGACTAACTACATTTTCATTTACGATGCCCATATTTTCAGTTGTATAAACTGCCTCTTTAGGGGATACGATATTCCAGGCTTTCCCATTGTTATCAGCACCTTCAACACAGTATACGAGTGGACCACGCTGTAATGCCATACGGTTGTTGTCCAACTTCAATTCATTTCGTGCTACCACTTTTTTTATCGTCATAGGAATTTTATATTCAATAATATCGCCATCTTTCCACTCTCGATCCACTACAGCATATCCATCCTGATCTGTATAGTGCGACTCAACGCCATTAATCAACAATGTTGGTTTTTCTTCCTTATCATCAAAAAATGTATATAAATTTCCTGGAGCAGGAATACCTTTAGACCAACCGGGAATACGAAAAGCAATTGCTGCTTTACTTTTTTTCTTCATACCAAGCACACACTTTACATCGCCACTCCAAGGATAATTAGTTTGCATTTTAAATTGCATTTCCCCTTTAGGAAGTGAAAAACTTGTCTCACTACCTACAAATAAATTGACGAATATTTTATTATCGGCATACCCATAAATAAAATTACCGAGCGAAGCAATCAGTCGAGCAATATTTGATGGGCAACATGCTGTTCCGAACCACTCCTTACGTGAATGCCTACCATCAGAAGCTAGTGGATTGCCATAAAAGAAACGATCACCACTCAAAGAGAGTCCATCTAATGCTCCATTATACAGACTGCGTTCAAGCACATCAATATATTCTGCGTTTCCTGTAAGGTTATTCATACGTTGATTCCAAAATACCATACCTACCGATGCACAAGTTTCACAATATGCTTGTTCATTTGGCAAGTCATAGTCGCTTGAAAACCCTTCATTCGTACCAGCTGAACCAATACCTCCTGTGATGTACATGTTTCTATATACAACATCTTCCCATACCCTTCTCATGGCCTTCATATAATCTTGATCGCCTGTATAGGTGGCAACATCAGCAGCACCCGTATAGAGATACATCGCTCTTACAGCATGCCCAGTGATTTCTTTTTGATCTTTAACCGGCACTAAGTCTTGCACATAGCCTGTGTCTTTCCAATCCGTCCAAGTATATCCCACACCAAGTCCTTTTCCTCTCTCAGATAATAACCACTCTGCCAACTTGAGGTACTTTAGATTTTGAGTAGTCTTATACAATTTAACCAACGCCAACTCAAGTTCTTGGTGACCAGTTACCCAATCACGTTTTCCCTGTCCGAAAACAGAATCAAAATGATCTGCCCAACGAATAGCCACATCAAGAAACTTTCTTTTTCCTGTTGCATCAAAATACGCGACTGCCGCTTCAATCATATGTCCACCAATATAATCTTCATGCATGCTCATATCTTTCCAGCGATTTTCCAGGCCGGTAAGCGTATAATACGTATTCAAATACCCATCTGGTTGTTGAGCTGCAGCGATCTTGTCAATCCATTCATCTGCCTTTACCATTAATTCATGGCTCTTATTCGTTTTGATTGCATAAGCCATTGCTTCAATCGCTTTAAATACATCTGAGTCATCAAAAAAGATACCCTCGTGTTGCTCTCTTTTCTTCCTTGCCACTTTTTCAAAATTTCGAATTCGTCCAGTCTTTTCCTCCGTCTGGTAAATACATGCTTGCAACGTTTTAGTTGCAACATTATCAATCTTTGGTTTCCAAAATTCATCATTAATGGTCACCTTGGAAAAATTTACTGGATTCACTTTTACATGACTACCCTGAGCATTGAGGTTGCTGGTAATCATGAAAACAAGGCAAGAAGAAAATACTTTTTTAAACATGATGATGAATTTGAGAGGTAATAATACTAAAGATTTTGGATGACCAATGGTTTCATGGAATTAAGCTTCCAGGTTTTATGCTGATAACGTATCGTTTGAGTCATGCCGCCCAAAGGTGTAATGATTGCTTTTTTAAGTTTGCCATTCTCCCACGATATATCAACGGTGAAATTACCCCGTGCTTTTAGTCCTGTTACACTTCCCGTTGACCACTCAGGAGGAAGTGCTGGTAATAAAAGAATTTCTCCATCATGACTTTGCATCAACATTTCTGCAATGCCCGATGTTGCTCCAAAATTGCCGTCAATTTGAAACGGCGGATGCGCGTCAAATAAATTAGGATATGTTCCTCCACCATGCATGACGATTTCAGATTTGTCGGCAGGGTAATATGATAAAATTTTTCGAATTGCGTCCAATGCCATTTTACCATTTTGCAACCTTGCCCATAAATTAATCTTCCAGGCAATGGACCAACCCGTTCCATTATTCGTTCTCAATTCTAATGATTTTTGCACCGCCTTAGCTAGTGTTGGATTTTTATTCATTGTAATGGATGAACCTGGATACAATCCAAACAGATGAGACACGTGCCTGTGGTTTGGATCTTGATCTTCCCAATCATAATACCATTCTTGAAGATTTCCTTTTTTGCCAATAGAGTATGGATGCAGGTTTGCTAATGCAGATTCAATTTTTGAGGCAAATTCCTCGTCATGCTTAAGGATTTTCTGCGCCTCAAGTACATCAGAAAAAAGCTCTCGAATCATTGATAAATCAGCAGTTCCTCCATAAAAAACATTTCCACGAGACCCTTTATTGGTAATAAATCCATTTTCAGGGGAAGTTGAAGGAGATGTAATCAGTTGTTCATTATTATCCTTTACAAGAAACTGCAAACAAAATAATGCTGCACTTTTCATAATAGGATAGGCTTCATTTTTAAGAAACCCAAGATCTCTGGTAAATAAAAAATGTTCCCAGAGATGGGTACTCATCCAGGTTCCGCCCATCGTCCAATTAGCCCACACAGGATCACCATTACCAAAATCACCTACTGGATTTGTGATAGCCCAAATGTCTGAATTATGATGTGCGACCCAACCATCTAATCCATAGAATGATTTTGCTGTAACAGCACCTGTTACACTCATATTTTTAATAAGGTTCAACATGGGCTTATGAAACTCTGATAGGTTAGTAGATTCTACAGGCCAATAATTCATCTCTGTGTTGATATTAATGGTATAGTTACTACTCCAAGGTGGACGAACCTGCTCGTTCCATATACCTTGAAGATTAATTGGAGCCCCCAATGTTCTTGATGAACTAATCATCATGTAGCGACCATATTGAAAATAGAGGGAAATCAAGGAGTTATCCTTTTCGCCTAGGGTGAATTTTTTTAGCCGTTCATCGGTAGGCAAAGTGCTATTATGTGATGAGCCAATATTGAATGAAACCCGATTCATATATTGTCCAAAATCAGCGATGTGTGAGGCTAAATATGTTTCAAAAGAATCAGACTTTAATAGATTAAAAGGCTGTTCACAAATGATCACCTCATTTTTCCCATCAAGAGCAGGATCCTTATCAAATCCGTTAAAACTTGTTGCCAAGGATACAGCTAAAATAGTTTGAGTTGCACCAGAAACAGTTAGGCTTGAATCACTACTATTGATTTGCCCATCAGTTTTCAATACTCGAGCATCAGCCATAAATCTCATGGCATGAGCTGGATCAAATTGAACAGCATTTTCCATATCTCCCCTATAATTAGGCTCTGCTAATGATGGGGCTATTCCATTCATTTTAAGTCTATTCATGAAGGGCCTATCAACAAGCAATTCAGATTGTGTTCGATGACGTAATAAACTTTCCAGTTTAAGGGTAACGTTAGTCTTATTCTTTCCTCTTGAAGTCAACCGAATAAACATCAACTGTTGCGGATAGGAAACAAAATATTCACGCGTATAGGTTGTTTGATCTGCAACTAAATCAACCCTAGCTATACCCGTAGCAATATTCAAACTTCGTTTATAGCTAGAAACACTTGGTATATTGAAGTCAAGGTAAAGGTTTCCTAATGGAGCGTAAGAATCGGAGAATTTTCCCTGTACAAAATGGAGTAAGCTGTCGGCAGCTTGATAATCTTCATGCAACAACGCCTCTCTAATTAATGGTAAGTACTTTTTTGATTCAGGATTCATGTTGGGGTCTACTGGATGGCCTGACCAAAGTGTTGCCTCATTGAGTGAAATACGCTCTTTATTTATGCCCCCATATATCATCGCCCCAATTCTACCATTTCCGATTGGTAAAGCTTCTTCAAAGTGGCGAGCAGGATTTTTATACCACATAACATTGCTATCCTGTGCATTTGCGAAAAGTTGCAATAGAGATCCTAAGACAATATAAATAATCTTCATATATACGATTTTATAATACTTGAAATCCATGTGCATATGGATCATCTTCTGATTGAATTGAAATTATATTATGGCCATAAATCTTAGCCCATCCTTCGATGGATGGACGCATAGAAGGTTTTCCGTGGAAGATGGATTCCTCTTCGATTCTGCCAACAAATTTGCTACCGATAATACTTTCATGAATAAACTCATCTCCCTTTTTGAGCATACCCTTCGCATACCATTGTGCCATCCGAGCACTTGTTCCAGTACCACACGGAGATCGATCGATTGCCTTATCGCCATAAAAGACGGCATTTCGTGCAGTAGAAGATGTATCGATTACTGCTCCACACCATAAAATATGACTACATGAATTAATCGTTGGGTCTTCTGGATGAACAAATTGATAAAGCGCATTGATATTCTTTCTCAATTGCCTAGCCCACCCAATTAATTGATCAGCTGAATAATGTTCAAGGCCTTTAAAATTTTCTTGCACATCTACAATGGCATAAAAATTTCCACCGTATGATACATCCACTTTTAATTCCCCTAAATCCGGACAATTCACTGTGAGGTCTTGTTGATCTAAATAAGCAGGCACATTCACAAGCCTGACGTTTTTTACTTTTCCATTTTCTAATGAATATGAAATTTTGATTAAGCCGGCAGGAGCTTCCATATTAACAAATCCTTCTTTCTTTGGGACTATTAATCCACTTTCAATACCTGCTGTGATTGTACCGATTGTTCCATGCCCACACATTGGAAGACATCCGCTTGTTTCAATGAAAAGAACAGACACATCATTTTGAGGATCATGCGGGGGGTAAAGAATACTGCCACTCATCATATCGTGCCCTCTTGGTTCAAACATCAATCCTTTTCGTATCCAATCATATTCCCTTAAGAAATGTTGGCGCTTTTCACTCATGTTATTCCCTTCAAGTGCTGGTCCTCCAGATACAACTAGCCTTACTGGATTCCCACAGGTATGAGCGTCAATACAATGAAATATATGACCGCCAAGATTATGTTTAACTTTGTTAACAGTGAGTGATAATGCATTTGTTACCATATGACTTACAAATTAATTAAAATGCCCCTAAGAGTTGAATTCTTTCTTTTAAATTTCCCTTATTTTAAAGGTAATAAACGAAATTAGCCTTCAATACTTCAATTATGGAAACTTACGGTAGAATATTATTGATTGCGATGCCTGTTTTTTTACTATTGGTATTATTAGAAAAATGGTATGGGTGGAAAACTGGGCGAGTATGGGTAAGGAGCATGGATATGATATCAAGTCTCACTTCTGGTGTAACTAATGTAACCAAAGATGTATTGGGGTTGAGTATTGGTATATTAAGTTACCAATGGATGGTAAACCACTTTGCCATAATTCACATTGAACATAATATTTATCTTTATATAATAGCCTTTATAGCGCTTGATTTTTCCGGATACTGGGTTCATCGAATTCAACATACAACAAATATTTTTTGGAATGCACATATTATTCATCATAGCAGCGAAGAATTCAATTTAGCCTGCGCTTTACGACAAAGCATTTCAGTTTTTATTCACCTTTTCACCTTTTTTCTTGTCCCTGCTGCAATTCTAGGAGTGCCGCCAGAAGTTATTGCTATAGTAGCCCCATTACATTTATTTATACAGTTCTGGTATCATACGGTTCTAATAAAGAAGATGGGATTCCTTGAAAAAATAATCGTTACCCCCTCACACCACCGAGTTCACCATGCAATAAATCCTGAATACATCGATAAAAACTATTCGCAAGTCTTTATTATTTGGGACAAGCTCTTTGGAACTTTTCAAGAAGAGTTAGCTGAAGTGCCTGCAGTATATGGAATCACAAGACCTGCAGCCACCTGGAACCCCATAAAAATAAATTTTCAGCATCTCTATTTATTGATTAGAGATGCATGGAGAACCAAAAATATTCTTGATAAATTTCGAATTTGGTTTATGCCAACGGGGTGGAGACCAGCTGATGTGGACTCTAGCTATCCGGTTGACAAAATAGACAATGTATATGATTACAGAAAATACGACCCGATAAGCTCATATAGTCTTAGGACTTGGTCGTTTATTCAATTACTATTTCTGATGTTTTTTGTAGGGCATCTATTTGGAAACATAGCAACGATTGGAAGTCCTGGTATGTTTCAATATGGCCTATTTATTTTCATATACATTTATGCGATGACTGAACTGATGGATAAAAATCCTATTGCGTATGCTTGGGAAGGACTAAAATGTTTATCTGGCTTATACTTTTTAAGTGTCGCTGGAAATTGGTTTGGAGCAGACAAATACATTCCATTCGCCAATTACCTCGTTCAAGGATATCTTATCATTTCTTTTATTGCTTCAATCTATTTTACTACCCTACAGAAAAGAGAATTAGCTAGCGTGTAATTGATTAATTTAGTCTATCGTAGATCCATAAAAACAGAGCTAGGAAAAGGAACGCTAATGACGTCAATTCACTAGCCACTATGTTATCACTTTTTTATACTATCGTTTAACTTGCTTTATCGCCGCTTCAACTAAAGGCTCTAGAACTTTATAGCCTTCTACTGTTGGATGGACTCCGTCTTCTGAATATTCGATTTTCATTCCTTTTTTATCATCTACTACGGCAGAATATAAATCGAGATAGTAGAATTTATTTTCTTCTGCGAACTTTTTGATTTCTTTATTGAGTGCAATTACTAAATCGGCCGGTTGAAGTTCAGGCCTCCATCCAAAAATATTTGCAGGTAAGACTGAACATAACACAACTTTAATATGATTTGCTCGAGCTAATTGAACAATGGCTTTAATATTATTCAACGTTTTCTGTTGATCATATGGACCGGTATTTTGAGCAATATCATTGATACCCGCTTTAAGCACCATTACATCTGGCTTAAGGGCTAAGACATCATCATAAAATCGAAGCAGCATTTGTGGCGTAGTTTGTCCACTGATTCCTCTATCGTAATAGGGCTTGCCTGCAAAAAATTCTGGTCTTAACTCCAACCATCCTTCGAAAATAGAATTTCCCAAAAATACCACTCGTTTTTCTCCAGCCATCGGGGCTGGAACTTTTTCATTTTCAGAGGCATATTTTTGAAAATTCGCCCAAGCAGACCAATCTTCACTAATCTTTTTTTGTGCAAATAATCCTAATGACAAAAATGCGAAGGATGCAAATAAAAAAAATGATTTAAAATTCTGTTTCATTACTATTTATTTAATTCTATTATCGATACCTGTAGCTTATATATTATAATTACTGAAAGCTGTTTATACTTAAGATACAAATGCTTAACCGTAGAGTTCAAAATGAATCGACTTTTTATCGAACCCTTTATCTTGGATACGTTTACGAGCATCATTAATCATATCTCGCCATCCACATAAATAAAAATGAGCGGACTCTTTTTTGTCTTCTAAAAGTTGCTCATAAATGGCATGTACATAGCCAATACAATGGCCTTCTGGAACATTCTCTTCCCTTGAAAAGGTTGGGAAGTAATGAAATCCTGGTAGTTTTTCCTTCAAATCAAACATTTCTTCTAAGTACAGCGCATCCGGACATTTTCTTGTACCAGAAATTAGAAAAATATCTTGGTGTGGAATATTATTTCGATGAATATGTTGAACCATAGATCTAAATGGAGCGATTCCAGTACCAGTACAAATCATATAAATATCAGTGGTAATGGGATCGGGCAGGATGAAATGCCCCATTGGACCCCGAACTGGAAACTCGGTTCCTACTAGAGCTTGATTAAATAAATAGGTAGTTCCTAATCCACCTTCCATGATTACAATTACAAGTTCAAATACATTCGTTCCATTTGGGCAAGACGCAATAGAATAGCTTCTCAATCGCTTACTTGGCTGTTCATGGATTGGCAAATCCAAGGAAACGAATTGCCCGGGGATAAAATCAAACTTATCGATTTCAGTCAATTCAATCCAGAACCTTTTTGTAGAGATTGTTTCGTCTTCAATACGAATGATTTTGCCATTTTGCCAAGGTTGTGCAGCCATGTTGATGTATTAAAGGGTTAATATTATCAAGCTTTTGCGCGAATCATTAAAAAGCCAAAAACCAACATGCCTATTCCCGTATATAGATTTATATCCTTTGGCAAGTCTGAAAAAAAATATTCCCCAAATAACACGAGAGATACTAAAACAAAAAATACACCGATTACAAAACTTAACTGATTTAATTTTTCTAGCATAAAAATAGTTTAGAACAACAGTATATTTAGAATTATGGTAATGATAAGTAAGATGATGCCAATTGGTCCAGCCTTAAGGTACCACTTTTGTTCAGATGCATTTACTTTTTCTGTTAGAGAATAGACAAGTCCTTTTAACTCGATATCACTCTTTGGTTTTGTAACGAGACTAATTAAAATAGTTGACGTAAAATTGGTTAACCAGGAGAATGTGGCTACTACGAATGCCTGTCCCATGCCGCTCTTAATTTCAAACATTGGAGAGATCCATCCGCCCTTCCCTTCTGCTATTGTCAACCCATGGGTTATGGTTGCGGCAAGTGTTCCTGCCATTAGCCCCCAAAAAGCACCATGCCCTGTAGTTCTTTTCCAAAACATACCCAATAAGAACGTGGCAAATAGAGGCCCATTTACAAAACTAAAGACCAGTTGAAGAAAGTCATTTATGTTATCATAGCCTTGGGCTATATATGCTGTCATGATGGAAAGTAGGATTCCAATCAGGGTAATCATTTTACCAACATACAGGTAGTGTTTGTCTGATTTATTTTTAACAAAATACGATTGATAAATATCATATGTAAATACAGAATTGAACGCAGTTACATTTCCAGCCATTCCACTCATGAAAGAGGCAATCAATGCAGTTATACCCACGCCAAGAAGTCCACTAGGGTAATAGTGTGCAATGAGAGAAGGTAATGTCATGGTATAATCCAACGCCCCTTTAGCATCAAGCGGTATACTATATCCTTTTGATTGAAGAGCTGGCTGCATTAGGGTAATTGCGACAACCCCTGGTAGCACAACAATCAATGGCATAAACATTTTGGGGATGGCTGCGAGAATTGGAGTTCGCTGTGCTGCACTCATATTTTTCGCAATCATAGCACGCTGAATTACGAGGAAATCAGTACACCAGTATCCAAAAGACATCACAAAACCTAGTCCGAAAAACATGGATATAAAATTTATACCCATTGGATTCGATTCCGCATTTCCCATATACTTCCAAGCATGTGTAAGCTCTGGTTGAAGGTTAGTTCTAATGGAGGACCAACCACCGGCATCATGCAAAGACACAATAACTAATGGAGACAATCCGATTACGATCAAGAAAAACTGAAGCACTTCATTATACACTGCGCTGGTAAGTCCACCCATAAATGTATAAATCATTACCACACCAGCTGCTACCCAAATACATACATCGAAATTCCAATGCAGGATGACTTCTAATAGTTTCGCCAAGGCATACAATGAAATGCCGGAGGAAAAGATGGTCATAGCAGCAAAGGTGAGCGCATTCAACCCTCTTGTTTTTTCATCAAACCTCAACGAGAGATATTCAGGAACACTTCTTGCCTTACTACCATAGTAAAAGGGCATCATAAAAACACCTAAAAAGATCATAGCAAAAACGGCACCAACCCAATAAAAGTGAACAGTCATAATGCCATACTTCGCTCCAGAAGCGGCCATTCCTAATACCTCTTGAGCGCCAAGATTTGCAGAAATAAAAGCAAGGCTAGTAATCCAAAGTGGGATGCTTCGATTGCTATTCAGGAAGTCATTACTAGACTTAATCCTATTTTTAATGATGAACCCTACAGCAATTACAAAAATGAAATAAATAATAATGATTAAATAATCGGCTAAATGAAGTGTCATGGCAGTCGTTAGTGTGAGTTAATGGGATTTAAAATACACATTATTTCACTAAAACAGGTAAAATTTCAACGAAAACGGTTTATATGCGTACAATTTCCAAAATAGTTTTTAACTTGTAGTGTCAATTATATAAAAGCATTAAAAAACAACATATTATGCAACCGAATAATCTTAGTTCAAAGGAAATAAATCCGTTAGGAAGTTTGGATGAATGGGAAGAAGATTTGCTTGAGCGTTACCCTGATCCTGAAAAAATTGCAACTGCAAAATCTACTGAAGCCTACAGAAATTATGAGGAGCCTGCTCGTGATACTGTAAAAGAATTTTATAGACTGAACCACACCTATCAGACATATGAATTTGTCATGCAAAAGCGTGAGCAATATCTTTCTTTTGACAAAAAAGAAATGGCTATATGGGATGCGTTTGAATTTCTAAATGAATTGGTTGATGATTCAGATCCAGACACTGATTTGGACCAATTTCAGCATTTACTACAAACATCAGAAGCTATCAGACGTGATGGACACCCAGACTGGATGGTACTTGTTGGTTTAATGCACGACATGGGGAAAGTGCTTTGTTTGTTTGGAGAGCCACAATGGGCAGTAGTAGGTGACACGTTCCCTGTTGGCTGCGCATACTCTGATAAAATTATTTATTCAGAATTCTTTAAAGCCAATCCTGATTTTACTAATCCTGCTTACAATTCAAAATTTGGTATTTACGAGCCGAATTGTGGTCTTCGTAATGTTCATATGAGCTGGGGCCACGATGAATATATCTATCAAATGATGAAAGATCATCTTCCAGAACCTGCATTGTATATGTTAAGGTATCATTCCTTCTATGCTTGGCATCGTGAAGGGGCATACGAACATCTTTTGGATGATCATGACAGGGAAATGTTGAAATGGGTTATGCTATTTAATCCATATGATCTATACTCAAAATGCCCTGTACAACCTGATTGGAAAGAACTAAAATCATACTATACCGAATTGATTGAAAAATACCTTCCAAAAACATTGAAGTTTTAATAAATTTCTAGATTATAAAAATCCCAGCCTTAACGAAGTGCTGGGATTTTTTTTAGATGCTAATCAATTCGATTTTTCGTTTGTAAACACCGTGGTTAATTGCTGCCCTCTAAATACAGCCAGCTCAACAGCTCCTTTCCATTTCGAGCCATTGTAGATCGTGAATACATCTTTACTATCATGTACATCTTCCCCATCTACCTTTAATATAACATCTCCTTTTTTAAGTCCAAATTTTTCTGCAATACTCCCCTTCTCAATTTGAGATACATAAACTCCCTCTTCGTCCTTCATACCCGTTGCTGAGCGCTCGTTCAACCCTGAAATCTTTTTCAAGCTTGCGCCGAACCAAACTATTATAACATTTGGTTCATTTATCATTTCTGTAAAAAGCTGCTTGGTAAACGTAGGCTGCTTAGCCAAGCGCTTTAATTTGGGTTTAGTCACACCAAATTCATTCATGCTAAAATTTATGAATCCAAGTTCCAATGCCCTAGAAGTATTTTTAACTTGATAATTACCCGTAAGTGGGTCTATGAATTCAGGATCTCCGAAAACCGAATGTAAGTCTGTACTATTTTTCTGTGCAAAGAACAATGATGCACTATCTGGGAAAATATTAAAATCAACATTATCCCCCCAACCATTTAGCATAATTGGTTTATACTTATCCAATACAATATTATGTGTAAAAACATCATGACTCCTTCTAAACCAAACATGTGGATGAAATGAGTTATTGATCATAATATTATTCTCTACTTTTCTATTGAATCCTTCTCTTAATTTGAGCCCGCCTTGCAAGCAAACATTATTGGTAATAATGTAATTACTAGAGCCATCATCCAAGTCAATATCCCAACCATGATCACACCGAAAACGATTATTTAAAAGTATAGTGGGCTTGATGGCATCGGCAAAAATCAATAGGCTATCATGTTCGGCAATCTCTTGCACCCTTTCATAATCTGGATGCCAGTAGCGATCTCTTCCCCAAGAATTAAATGCGCCATGATCACCCGTCTCTAATACGGTATTGAACACATCATTAAATTGAATGGTATGTCCACCCCAACATCCATCCCCTATATTAATACCTGCACGTGGAACGTCGTAAATAGTATTGTGACTAACATTAATTTCAGAAGACATGCTTATTTCCACTCCAGCCACCTGTTTTTCTATCTTTCCAATATCATAAATGAGGTTTTCTGTGGCGTCACAATGGGAAGGATAATTATTGGATTTTGGGCCCGGAGTTTTGTCTAGTGCTTCTAATGGAATAAAATTTTCATAGCGAAAGGATGGAGATCGAACAGCAGATGTATCACCGACAAATGCGATACCATTTCCTCCAATATGGCTTATACTATTTTCTCGAATAGAGATATTGCGATTGAACTTGCTTACAAAAACCGCATTACCTCCTAAGTCTTTAAACTGACAATTATCCACAGTAACATTCTTTGCTCCTTCAATTAAAACTGCCCCACCTCGATAGACTGTCCAATCGCTTCTCAACAGCGGCTCTTTCGTTAACATGAACGTCCTATTGGTGTGCACAAACGTTATACCAAAAACATCTATATTTTCGACTGGTTTGTTTTCAGTTCCTACGATATGAAGAATATCATTTTGAGTGGAACGTTCAAAAAATGCTTTCTTTAAGTCTATTCCATCAGGAGGATACAGATATAATTTACCAAGGGATGAATCATAATACCATTCCCCAGGAGCATCAAGTTCTTCAAAAACATTTTCAACATACCTATATTCCTTATGCATTGGAGCTGGACGATTATTTTGCCAGCCTCCTTCTAATAATAGGCTGTCCTGCAGTAGTTTTCCGATCACCTTATAATGAAATCCGCCCCACTCTCCATTATGCAATGCATGAACATAAGCTCCCTTAGGGTTAGCCCACGTTCTAACTTTCTGAGGGCTTAATGCATCTGGAGCAGTGCCATTCATAGGGAGAACATCTTCATTGAAGTTTGGATAACGAGCCATATGTAAAATCCTCCCATTACAAATCAATTGGTCCAGCATCAACCCTTTCTCAATTGATGCTACAACTAATCCTTTTCGCCTTACTACAGGGTTCCAAGTTGTATGAATTGGCAATGCTCCGCTTAGTACTACTGATTCATTTTTATAAGCGGAAATAGTTAGACTATGTTTGTTTAATATGGCAGGAGTAAGAGAAATTACGTTCTTCGAATAATAGATTCCTGATCTCAATAAAATCTCTACGTGCGTTGAGTTAGCATTAGCAATTTTTTCCAATGCAGCATGAATTGATTTCAAGGGTTTTTCAATGCTACCAGAATTAGAATCATCCCCAGCAGATGAAACATAAATAATTACTTGGCCTTGAGTAAAAAATGAAATAAACAGATAGCCTATTAGAAGATAAAATTTCATACACCCTTTCGCTTTACAATAAATTAAGACTAAAATCTAATGAAATCAATAAGATAGAAAGAATAAATAGATGAAAAAATAATCAAGAGAGAATTTCTTCAGCGAGTCCGAATGATAATGTCATACCAGCTCCTCCAAGTCCATTGACAATTGTGATACCATCCTCAGGCTTTATGACCAATTCGGTTTCTCCACTTTTCATTTTTGAATATACTCCGTTCCATGTTTCAATAATTTTTTCACTCTTGAACTGAGCAAAATCACTAAGGTATTTTAAAATCAAGTCATTGACCAAGGCTTTATCCCATGGTTCAGGAGTTAGCCCATATTCGTGAGAATCTCCGACAGTTAATTCTCCGCTTTTATTTTGAGAAACCATAACATGGATTCCCCATTTTATATATTCAGGAAAATCAAGATGAAGCCTAGCCTTTAGTTGCGCATGCGTAGGAGCCACTGAAAAACTGCTATAATTAATGAGTGATAATCCTGCGCACAACATAGGGCCAATTCTAGTATTTCCATCCTGTGTTGTCATCCTCATCATCTGAAGCTTACACTTGGTAATGTTTTGATTGGCAAATTCTTCAGGGAATAATGTTTCAAAATCAGAGCCTGAGCAAACGAAAATCTCATCTGCGCTGTACGATTTTGATCCAGCAAAAACAGTGTCGCGTGTGATTGATGTTGCTGTAGTATTCCAAATAAACTGCACACCATACCGTTCAAAAAGGAACTCAGGAATCTTAGAAATAGCTTCTCTAGGATCCACGATAATCTCATCCTTGCTATAAAGACTACCATGCAAATTTCGTTGTACAATGGGGTATGACAATGAACAGGTTTGCTCACTATTCAAAAGTTGATATCCTCTATGCTTGTATATATCAGATAACTCAGAAAGCACTTGCCATTCATCGGCTGCATAGGCCAGTTGTAATGAGCCTACTTCGTCGTACCAAATTTTCGCATCATCACATAATGACTTCCATATACGACGTGAATTCATTGCCCGTTCAAACAATATTCCATCTGGCTGTGCAATAGGAAGCACCATTCCAAAATTTCGTACAGAGGCCCCAATAGACTTAGATGACCTTTCAATAACCGTTACCGCATAACCCCGAATCGCGAAGGCACGAGCAACAGCCAACCCAACTATACCAGCACCAATTACTATGGCTGATTTTTTAATCATAAAGCAGACTTTAGCAACTTGTATTTATGATTGAAATATAAAAAAGACAGTATTGTAGTAGATACCCCGATGATTGAAACGATTACTACACCATGAGAGTATACGTCTGCCCATTTAACGTGTACATCAAAGAATTCTTTGCCGAGCATTACCAATACACTTCCTAGGTATCCAAATGAATCAGCAATATAAAGAAGAAAACCTACGTTACCCTTGACCTTAAATGTTGCAATCAATCTTTCAAAATAAATACACTGAAATGGAATATAGCCCATATAAAGGCCTAAGCTAACCAGCTGCATCCAAAGTCCACCTTCGATTTGGTGTTGGACATACATCCATGAGGATATTCCAGCTAAAAGAAAACCCATAATAATAATAACATGTATAAATCGAAAAGCCCTAATGTTTTTTCTAATTAGCACAAGTAAGCCAATCATAATTAAGATAACAACGGAAGTCCTAGTTTCTGTTTTAGTAAATATGGAGTAGTCTTTCCCATATCCAAGTTCATTCCATATGTTTGACATGTAATTATCTCTAATGTCGCGCATGATACTCAGTAAAGTATAGGTGAATGTTGCCGCGAAAATTCCTACAGTAAACAATTTGAGAAACTTTTTTCGATCATCCTTTGACATAGGAAGCCGCTCAGCCCTTTCCTCAATATCAGCTTCTGTTGGTTTAGGTATTCGTTCAAGTAAGAAAATAAATAAAGCTAGTGGTAAAGCGAAGATAAGACCGGCCATAAATGGCATCCACTTTTCTGCAACATGCATATCTATCAACAGCCATTTTGCCACGGACCTAGTGAAGCCCCCTGCAAAAATGAAACTGATAGCTAAAACAGAACCAATAAAATCGGTTGTTCTTCGCCCTTCAACATAACTAAAAACAATTCCCCATAGAAAGCCTAACGGAAACCCATTGATAAATAGGAATATCATACCATAAGGCGCGGGAACTAATGCGAATAGAAATAATGCCCCCCATGATATGCTCATGAGAATTAAGGCTGTTTTCCACCTTCCAAATCGCTTCAACTCAGAGATAAACTTAATCCCATAAAATTTACTAAACATATAACCAATCACTTGGCTGATAATCAGTAAGGTTTGATACGATATATTCCAATACTTAATCCCATCAAACGTAGCCACGGTAAATGGTTTTCGATATGCATAAACGGATGCATAAGCAAGAAATGCAATAGCTGCAGTGTATACTGGAAGCAATATGTCTTTTGAGAAGGATCTCTTTGGGGAAACCAATAATTCAGGCATAATAAAATTTACTTTTCATTTTGGAATTCTTATCAAATTCCTTCTTAATAAATATGCAGAGTCAAGACGTGTGAGAACACTTAATTCTAAAGTGAATTACCCTTGGCTCAAGAGATGATTCAAAGCACGTTCTTTATACACTTCAAGAGAAGGCAACGGTGAATTTATTTCCTTAGCTCTATCATCCCATTCCCTTAGTTTAATATAAATTTCATGAAACTCGTCTGCTTCAAATGCCTTTGCCTCCGTCTCGCTCATCACTCCTCCTTGCATTTCTAATGTCTTTTTACTTGCTTCAGAGAGCCTACTAAAATAATCAGGGTATTTGAATGTAAGAAATCGTTTTGCTTGTACATGACTTTCCACAAGGGTTAAAACTTTCGGGGAAAACCCTTTTTGCTCCAAAAACGCTCTTCCAAGTTTTTCGTGGTCTACTACGCCATATCCATCCATTTGCTCAACATGCATTACATGTTCACATAAATGACCGATATCATGAAAAAAAGCACCAAGAATAATTTCGTCATCATACCCTTCTGCTTCAGCCAATTGAGCGGCTTGGCACATATGTTCTATTTGAGAAACTGGCTCTCCGATATAATCTTCTGCCCCAAATTTTTCATAAAGAGCAAATACTTCATTTACAGCGACTTGAGCACTATTTATGGTCATAGCGAGGTTTTATTAATAATCACATTATATAAAATTCAATACAAGTTTAAATCAAGCTAATTCAGGTCAGATTCTAGAACTAATTAGAATAGATTCAAAGGAGCAATTTATGGATAATCTCTTAAAACGAGGATATCCATGAAATATAGTATAC
Organism: uncultured bacterium; assembly: GCA_903951405.1. Classification (GTDB taxonomy): domain Bacteria; phylum Bacteroidota; class Bacteroidia; order Chitinophagales; family Chitinophagaceae; genus Pollutibacter. Next base: position 7,503 of record CAJBBV010000014.1, on the reverse strand, counting down.
CCATTTTTTACAGGAATTATGGCCAAACCAACAAAGAGTTGGGGATAAATAAAAATTTCTATACCACATGAAATTTTACATAAAGTAGATGGAATAAGAATCTTACTTTTGCACCATTCTAAATCGTTAATTGACTAAAAAAAACCTAGTTTCAATGGCAACAATTTCCACCACCCCATTTAGCATTAATAATAGAACGTATACTCCATCTGCAAAGCCGATTGTGGTCATATGTATTGATGGCTCAGCAGATGAATATCTAGACACCACCTTAGCATTTAGAAGGATGCCGAATCTCGAAAAAATCGCTAAGTCTGGATATAGAGGAATGGTAAGGGGGGCATTGCCGTCGTTTACGAATGTCAATAATTCTTCCATTGTCACGGGAGTTACCCCTGCTGTACATGGTATATGCGGGAATTTCTTTTATGAAGAGGCAAAAGACCGTGAAGTGATGATGAACTCCTCAGAATACCTGAGGGCAGAAACAATACTTGCCGCTGCCGCCAATGCAGGAAGGAAAGTGGCAGTCGTTACAGCAAAGGAGAAACTTAGAGACATACTTTCTTTTAAACTAAATGGAATCGCTTTCTCAGCAGAAAAGGCTAATCAAGCTAAAAAAGAAACTCATGGTATTGACAACCTAGAAGAAATTGTAGGCCATCCCACACCACCTATTTATAGTCCGGATGCCAGTCTATTCGTGCTCCAGGCAGGAGTAGCCTTGATAGAAAAAGGTATTGCCGACTTCCTCTATCTTTCACTTACCGATTATATGCAACATACCTACGACCCCTATGCTGAGGAGTCACTTGCTTTTTATGAGGCTATGGATGCAGAAATTGGAAAGCTAATCGCTCTTGGAGCAATAGTTGGAGCAACTGCTGACCATGGAATGAATGCAAAAATTCATGAAGATGGTACACCTAATGTATTGTTTGTAGAAGATCTCTTAGAAGAAAAATTCGGAAACCATTTTCGTGTAATATGTCCAATCACTGATCCATATGTAAAACACCATGGAGCCCTAGGTTCATATATTGTTATACATGTAGCCGATAAATCCATCATTTCTGATGTAAAAAATTGGCTAGCCGGACTGGATGGCATTACTGAAGTGTACGATAAATCAACAGCAGTTAAAGTACTAGAACAACCAGAAGACCGCATTGGTGATTTAGTAGTACTATCTGGACGAAATGTAGTGGTAGGAAGACGTCCGCAGTATCATGATTTGTCTGCCTTAGACGGAACACTTCGCTCCCATGGTGGACGCTATGAGGAGATGGTGCCTATGATTATTTCTCACCCTCTTAACACGGTATATTTAAGAAAGGCTGCAGGCGACCCACGAAACTTTGACATTTTTGATTTCACCATCAATGGAACCAACGCATAACATAATCAGTTGTTTTGACTTTAGTTCGTAACATTGAAATAATCTTATAAATTATATCCATCGTTTGATTTAAAAAATACATTATGTCCGAATCCACCAATCTCTCTTGTTACATAGCTGGAAAAAAAATTGAATCAAGTAATTCTCTTGACGTTAGAAGCCCTTATGATAATAGACTTGTTGGTACAGTAGCACTAGCTAATGCATCCCATACTGAAGAGGCTATTGCGGCTGGACTTGCAGGTGGCAAAAAGCTAACACGATATGATCGTTATCTCATTTTAGATAAAACCCGTCAACTACTTGTTGAACGAAAAGAAGAATTCGCAAGAGTAATCAGCGCAGAATCTGGCCTGGCTATACGTGAAGCGATTTATGAAACTGGAAGAGCGCATGATGTATTGATGTTTGCTGCGATTGAATGTTTAAAAGATGATGGACAAATTTTTTCTTGCGATATTTCTCCAAGTGGAAAAGCTAGAAAAATTTTCACTACACGCGAGCCCCTTGGATTAGCTGTGGCAATTACGCCATTCAATCACCCATTGAATCAAGTAGTTCATAAAATCGCACCTGCAATCGCAGCTGGAACACCAGTTATTTTAAAGCCATCTGAAAAGACTCCATTAACAGCCATAAAGATTGTTGAACTACTATACGAAGCTGGCTTACCTGGTTATATGCTTAGCGTTTTGCTTGGGCCAACTAATGAAGTGGCAGAACCATTGGTAAAGCACCCAGCTATAGAGCTTGTTTCATTTACAGGTAGTGTTGCTGTGGGCAAAAGAATAGCTACTACAGCAGGGTATAAAAAAGTTATTTTAGAACTCGGAGGCAACGACCCTATCATTATCATGGAAGACGCAGATATTGACACTGCTGTTTTATTAGCTGCTGAAGGATCGTTTAGAAATAGCGGCCAACGCTGCACAGCAGTGAAAAGAATATTGGTCCATGAAAAAATCAATGACCTGTTTCTTGAGAAATTCTTAGAAAAAGTAAAAGAATATACCTGTGGAGATCCATCAGATCCTGCTACAAAAGTAGGTACGGTTATAGATGAAGCATCTGCCATATACCTTGAAAGTGTTGTAAAAAAGGCTGTTGAGCAAGGTGCACGCGTATTATACGGAGGAAAAAGAACTGGTGCTTTAATGGAACCAACAGTCATAGTGGATGTTCCTAGAAATGCCGACATGGTTGTTCATGAATCCTTTGGACCTTTAGCGCCAATCATGACATTTAAAAATATTGATGACGCTATAGCATTATCCAATTCAACAGCATATGGCCTATCATCTGGTATCATCACTAATAATATGGATTATGCAATCCGATTCATCAAAGAATTAAAAGTAGGTACCGTCAATATCAATGAAGTTCCAGGATATAGAATCGAAAGTTCACCGTTCGGAGGAATAAAAGACTCAGGACTTGGCATAAAAGAAGGCGTGATTGAAGCCATAAAATGCTTCACTTATGTGAAGACTTTTTCCATGCCTTGGTAATAAAAATAAAACCTATAATATCGGTTTATATTTTAATACCCTCTTCCTGTATTACTTGCTTAATCGCATTAAGCAAGTAAGTGATATCCTCTGGAAAGATTTGACCAATATTTCCTATTCTGAAAGCATTTGTCTTGCTTAGCTTTCCTGGATAAATGATACATCCCCTATCGTTTAACTTTTTGTAAAACTGTTCAAAGTTAAATCCAGGGTCTGAAGGATATAAAAAAGAAGAGATGATATGTCCTTGAATTTCAGGTTTAAGGTATTGCTGGAAACCAAGTGCCTCCATACCTTTATCCAATAGTTGTTTATTTGTTTTGTATCTAAGTTCGCGAGCTTTAACACCTCCCTCAGCATCCAACTCTCTTAACGCTTGCCTGAATGCCATAAGACTCAAGGTTGGAGGCGTAAACCTAAATTGACCATTGGCTTCCAATCCAGCCCATTGATCGTATAAGTCAAGGCTTAAGCTTCTGCCATTCCCTTTTGATTTTTCCAGTTCTGTTTTTTTGCAAATAGCAAAGGCAAAACCAGGAACTCCTTCTATACATTTATTAGATGAAGACAGTAGAAAATCAATGTTGCATTTTTTTATGTCAATTTCAACCCCACCAAAGCTACTCATGGCATCAACAATAAAAATTATGCCATGTGCTTTGCAGACTGCACCTATTTCTTCTATTGGATTGAAAAGTCCGGTAGTAGTCTCAGAGTGAATGCAAGCAATATGTGTAATACCCGGATTTGATCTGATGAATTCTTCAGTTACCGATGGAGAGATGATTTCATCTTCTTCAAAACGAAGCTCTAATAGATTCAATTGATGAATCTTCGCCATTTTGATGATACGTTCACCATAAGCCCCATTAGCAATGACGAGTAGCTTATCTTCTTTCTTTACAACACTGCTTATTACACTCTCGACCCCAAATGTTCCTGATCCTTGAACAATCACTGATTCATAGCCAAGCTCTTTAGACACATGCCCAATAGTTAACAGCTGAGTTCTGATTACTTTGATAGCATCCATGAATTCATGATCTCTAGAGCCCATGTCTTCAAGCATTGCTTCTTTAACCGTTCTTGAAGTGGTAAGTGGCCCAGGGGTAAACAAGAATTTTTTCATGCTCATCGGAGAGGTTTTAAAGATGATTTAATGTGATAATGACAAAGGTAATAATTGCCATTATCAATCGCAATTTTAGAAGATCAAATAAAAAATATTAATTCAACTACTGCGCCATCCAATAAACAGCATTAGTAATAATTTGCATAACACTTGATTCCTTAAAAACTGGATATGTTTCATGCCCTGGTCGGAAATAAAATATTTTACCCGCCCCCAAATTCCAGAGCATCCCCGAACGAAACCATTCTCCAGTATCCCATGATTCTTCAAATAACAATTGATCAGGTTTGGGCACATGAAATGGCTCATCATACATTTCTGTTTGAGGAATATTGAATTGTGTTGGAAGTCCTTTCATGATTGGATGGCTTGGCTGAAGTACTTTAACTGTGCTAGGTTTTCCGTCATTACGCACACCAGGAAAACAACAATAAGGCAGAAACACTTCAAGTTTTTTTCGACCATCAGGAAATTTTCGTTCGATAGTATATGGCGTTAATCGGGAATCGTATTTGGGCTGTGTGAACTGCGTATATGGTAAAACAAATGAAAGATCTTCCTCTTTTACAGAACCGTCTTTTAATAAATCGAGCTTCGTTATTTCATACATGCATTGAACGAATGGTGTTGACCAATGTGCAGAATGCAAAGCAATAAATGATAATTTTCCAGATTTGATCCGACGAACAATTTCTTTTCCTTTTTTAACAGAAATTTGGTCGTGCTTGATGTGCCCCCACCAAATCAATATATCTGTATTGTCTAGCACCTCATCAGAAAGTCCTTGATGTTTATCATCTAAGCCAGCTGAGGTGACTGAAAAATCTGGGTTCTCTTTTAATTGGTCGGCAATACAATTTCCTAAAAAATTAGGATACCCTTCTTTCTCCGAATCAGATCGCTCGTCCCACACCAAGACCCTTATCTTTTCCTTTTTTATTGGATTTGATAAAATAGCACTAGGCAATAAGAGCCCGGAAATTGCTGAAAGTGAAGTTGTTTTTAAAAACTGACGTCTTTTGTATGCCATTATTGAATACATTTAGAATAGAAAATAATATTAATCATTGCTATTTTAAATGTACCTATTTTTTAAATCCAAATAGTAACAAATAAACACATTTACACTTATTTAAATCAATAAACCTCAAAAGAAATGGCAACCCTAAAAAAAGCTATTGCTATAGCTACAGCAGCCCACAAATCAGCACAAGATAAATATGGCTCACCCTACATACAACATGTAACAAGAGTAATGGATCTGGGAAAGACAACAGAAGAAAAAATTCTTGGCGCTTTACATGATGTGGTAGAAGACACGAATTGGACATTCAAGCAACTAGAAAAAGAAGGATTTTCAAAAAAAATTATAGCTGCACTAAAATGTGTTACCAAAACTTCAGACAATGAGGACTATGAGGCATTTATCAATAGAATTACTAAAAATAAGCTTGCAGTAAAAGTAAAACTAAACGACCTATCTGATAATATGGACATCAGAAGAATGGACAAAGTGAGAAGTAAAGACATCAAGAGGCTAAACAAATACCTAAAGGCGTATAAAAAACTGTTTACATTAATTTAATGCAACAGAATAACTTATTTAGTTGAAAATCTTAGACTATTAACTACCCCTTGTGCCGCCTGTTTTGATAGGCTTTTTGGTTGCTCCTGAAGATTTTGTTGATGTGGCTTTTGCTATAAATTTCGAATTACCCCCTTGCACATTACTCTTTGCATTTCCGGAAGAGTTCTTAGCAGCAATTTTTTGATTGATATGAAATCCCATGATGTGATGTTATGGTATAAATATAATTAAGAATTCGCGAATATCCTTTTTAAAGTTTCTCCGATTAATGATTTTAAATACATCAATGCCTTTATACAGAATATAACTTGATCATTAAGAGAAACTACTAAATTACAATTATGTGTTATTCGGCTCTATTCTATCCCATAAATTTCCATACTAATCACTAAACACAAGCACTTTCCCATAGGCTTCATGACTGGGCGGCCTAACGATTTTTACTTGATTTTTAAGAAGTTGGTCATAATCCCGTTTGAAATCATCTGTATAGAGAAATAAGAAACCCCTACCTCCAGTTTGGTTGCCTATAAAATTTTCTTGCAGGGAATTTGAGGCCTTTGCCAAGAGTAGGTTACAACCTTTACCACCTGAATTTTTAGGGGCTATTACTACCCATCTTTTTTCTGGAGTAAGTTGAGTGTCTTCAATCAATTCAAATCCTAATTTAGTGATATAGAATCTCAATGCCTCATCGTAGTCTTTCACTAATATCGACATTTGACCTATCCTTCTTTCCACACTCAAAAATACCAGTTTATTCTATTGTTGATTTAACATGAGTATGAACTAAAATCTACCTCCATAAAATAGCCAAAAAAGAAAAAGGTCTCAGTTGAGACCTTTGTAGCGAGATCGGGAGTTGAACCTGCCTGCGGCAGGCAGGCCCGAGTCCGCCTCGGCGGATATGAATCCAAGATTAATGTGGAATTGATTTGATAAATTCTCTGCCGACTCCAGTCTTTAGCCACTTTTCATAGTGCATGGCATCAGATTTATGAGAATATTCTTTTGTAATGATCAATTTCCATGGTCGATATCTTGCTGTCCAATCATTTCCTAATTTATTATGGCTCTCCAACCTCATTTCCAAGTTTGAAGTATAGCCAGTGTAATGTTTTTTGTATTTCTCTGAAAAAAGTATGTATACAATGTATCTCATAAAAAAAGGTCTCAATTGAGACCTTTGTAGCGAGATCGGGAGTTGAACCCGAGACCTTCGGGTTATGAATCCGACGCTCTAACCACCTGAGCTACCTCGCCATGAGCAAATGGGATGCAAAAGTAAAGAATGTGGCTCTTAAAACAAAATCGGATGATTTGACCCTAAAAAATGACAGAAATCATTTAAAAAGAAAACTATTGTCATTTTTAACCGCTTTGAAAACCGAAATCTTTACATCCGTTAAAGCACTGATAGTAGAGCAAACGCCATTTTATAACATTTAAACTCTACAACATGACTCGAATTAACTCCTATTGCCAAACATGCACAGTAAAGAACTGTATCATGCTTAAATCGTTCACTCAAGATGAACAACAAATTTATAAGCCCTACAAACATCACTATGAATTCAAAAAAGGTGAAACAATGTTTAGGGAGGGTGATGAGATTAATGGCCTGTATTTCATACAATCAGGCGTAATTAAGCTTGAAATCAACAGCCAGACCGAAAGACCCTTCATTTTAAGATTAATTGGCCCTAGTCAAACGATGGGACACCGATTTCTTAGCTACACAGGGTTACAGCCTTATACAGCAACAGCGGTAGAAGACAGTAGGGTTTGCTTCATAGAATTAGGCTTCTTCAAGAACTTAGTCCAAAAGAATGAATTACTTCAAGATGAAATCAGGAAGATTTTCCTAAAGGAAGAT
>CAJBBV010000013.1 GCA_903951405.1 uncultured bacterium | reverse complement strand
GGAGGTCTGATCTAGGTACTTCTTAAGCAGTAGAACCGCTTTTTCTTCTGACATGTCCCCAGATTCTGACTCAACTGCATATAGACTTTGTACCACCTTCACACGAATATTTCTGCGACTAATCATCTTAAAGAACTTATTTGGAGGGCAAATATAAAGGTTTAAGCGACTACCTCATTCAAATTCGACCTTCATGTGAAATATTGACATAGAAAACCACCGTAACCTCTGCCAAAACCAAGCAAAAATTTAGGGAGAATTGCTTATATCTGACAGAATAGCAACCTTATGTTTTTGGTATAAATTATGCTAAAGGTTGATGTATCGCAGAAAGTAGTGTACTTTTAACCTCTGCGTAATTGAAAACATTTAATTAATAAATCAAAAAAACAAAAGCTATGGCTAAGAAGTTAAGCATTACCCCATTGCACGACAGGGTAATCGTGAAACCTGCACCTGCTGAGGAGAAAACTGCAGGTGGGATTATTATTCCTGACACAGCAAAAGAAAAACCACAAAAAGGAACTGTTGTAGCAGCCGGACCTGGTAAAAAAGATGAGCCAATGTCTGTAAAAGCAGGAGATACCGTTATGTATGGTAAGTATTCTGGAACAGAAATTTCTGTAGAAGGACATGATTATTTAATCATGAGAGAATCAGATATTTTGGCAATTGTTTAATCACTTATCTAATCAACTAAATACTCAGATTTATGTCTAAGCAAATATTTTTTAACCTTGAAGCCCGCAACAAAATGAAAAGGGGTGTAGACACCCTGGCAAACGCGGTAAAAGTAACTCTCGGCCCTAAAGGTCGTAACGTAGTAATCGAAAAGAAATTCGGTGCGCCAGCAGTAACCAAAGATGGTGTTACGGTTGCAAAGGAAATTGAACTTGAAGACCCTATTGAAAATATGGGTGCACAGATGGTTAAAGAAGTGGCTTCCAAAACAGCAGATGTTGCTGGTGATGGAACTACAACAGCAACTGTTCTTGCTCAATCAATCATCACTGAAGGATTGAAGAACGTAGCGGCAGGTGCAAACCCAATGGATATCAAAAGAGGTATCGATAAAGCGGTTGATATTGTTATCGCAAATCTTCGTACTCAATCTCAAGCAGTTGGGAATGATATCAAAAAAATCCAACAAGTTGCAAGCATTTCAGCAAACAACGATAACGAGATTGGTAAATTGATTGCAGAAGCGATGCAAAAAGTAGGTAAAGATGGTGTTATCACCGTTGAAGAAGCTCGTGGAACTGAAACCACTATTGAAATCGTAGAAGGTATGCAATTTGATAGAGGGTATATCTCTCCTTATTTTGTTACCAATGCTGACAAGATGGAATGTGAACTTCAAACTCCTTTTATCTTGATTTATGATAAGAAGATTTCTGCTATGAAAGATATTCTTCATATCCTTGAAAAAGTAGCTCAACAAGGTGCTCCTCTTGTAATCATTGCTGAAGACTTAGAAGGTGAAGCAATGGCCACATTGGTAGTAAATAAACTTCGTGGAACATTGAAAGTAGCTGCTGTTAAAGCTCCAGGCTTTGGTGATCGCAGAAAAGAAATGCTTCAAGATATTGCTATCTTAACAAAAGGTATCGTTATCAGCGAAGATCAAGGGTTTAAACTTGAGAATGCAGACCTTACTTATTTGGGACGTGCAGAACGCGTAACAATTGATAAAGACAACACGATTATCGTTGGTGGTAAAGGAAAGAAAGATGATATCAATGCACGTATTGCACAAATCAAATCTCAAATTGAAGCAACTACATCTGAGTACGATAAAGAAAAGCTTCAAGAGCGTCTTGCTAAACTAAGCGGTGGTGTTGCTGTACTAAATGTTGGTGCGGCTACAGAAACTGAAATGAAAGAAAAGAAAGACCGCGTTGACGATGCTCTTCACGCTACTCGTGCTGCTGTAGAGGAAGGTATCGTTCCTGGTGGTGGTATCGCTTTCATCAGAGCAATTGATGCGTTGGACAAGAAGAAAGGTGCTAACGAAGATGAAACAACTGGTATTGCCATTGTTCGTCGTGCACTTGAATCTCCATTGCGTACAATCGTTTCTAACGCTGGCGTAGAAGGTTCAATTGTTGTTCAAAAAGTTCGTGAAGGAAAAGGTGATTATGGCTATAATGCACGTACTGATGTTTACGAGAAGTTGTTGACGGCTGGAGTAATTGACCCAACTAAAGTTGCTCGTGTAGCACTTGAAAATGCGGCTTCAATTGCAGGTATGCTATTGACAACTGAATGTGTAATCGCTGATAAACCTAAAAATGAAGAACCAGTTCATCAACATGGACATGGTGCTCCAGGAATGGGCGGAATGGATTATTAATCATATAATCTCTATAGAGGAAGGTCCTGTGTTTATCGCAGGACCTTTTTTATTTTGGGGTATTTCTGTACCGAATAGCTCCTACCACAATAAGAAGTTGTGCGATAATATAGGTTGTCATGGTATAGACTCCTGCTTGTTCGAAAGGCGACCTGAACTTATTGATGGCAAGAATACTGTCTGACAGAGTAAAGAAGAATGCTCCAATGATAAATAGGATAGCTGTTCTGTCTTCTAATTTTTGATATTGCCATAATGCGGCAGACAACATAATGCTGATGGTTATTCCATAAGCCAATACAGGAATTTTTAGTGGGCCAAGTGTTGGCCACAACATATGCATCAGTTCAATTAAATAAGCAAGCACTGCAATCAGCATAACTGGCCTGAGTTTGAAAAATGATTTTGTATCCGATTTGGTGGAGACAAAAAATGTAATGTAAAATATATGGGCAAAAAGAAATGAGCATAGACCAGGGATAAACATACCGTCAACTTGAAGTAATATATCACCAACCCAAGAACATATGAGGCCTAATACTATAGCATCTCTCCACCATGACCTTGTTTGATCAATTGATAGAATATATACCCAAATCATTAATGGAATAATAAGAGGCTTTGTGAATAGACGAAGGTCTTGCTTGTCAAAAGCGGTTAGGGCGATATCTATCAGTGAAAACAAAGCAGCAGCTATAAAAATCGTTAATTGTTTAGGCTTCATAATTAACTGATTTTTGCTTCAATAAAGCGATCTGAGTGGCTGCATCAATTATGCAGTCAAGTTTTGGGATACCTAATGCTAAATAAAACTGACTCAAGAATTAACGTGTTTAGTTGTAATTTAGAGAATATTTATGGCAATTTCAGAGGAGGAAAGAAAATTTTTAGTGTATTGGGAGCAGCAACGGCTCAAAGATAAGCGGCTAACAAACCAACTGATGTTTGGATTGCCAATTGGGATTTTATTTTCAATCCCAATCCTCATTAATTTTTTCATGGGTAAATTTTGGTATAAACGCGCAGATGCTGTTGGGGTTAGTCAGTTTAGCCCCACCGTATTGGTCATCGCAGTTTTACTTATTACTGTATTTGTAGCCTTACTAAATAGGCGTTTTAGATGGGAACGATTAGAACAGCAGTATCTTGAATTAAAAGCAAAAGAGAAGACAATTGAGCAATAGATACTTTTTCATCCAGGCCTAGATTCCAATTTTTTTTACCATCTTTGCCAAAATTATTAGGATAATGAGAGTTTATGTTACATTAATTTTAGCCCTTGGATTAGTTGTTTTTTCGGGCTGTAAAAAAAATGAATCAACACCAGAAACATTGGAAGCATATATTAAACGATTAGGCATCACAGATGCAGTGAAAGATGACAGAGGATTTTACTATAAAATCATAACAGAAGGTACAGGGGTTAATCCGACGGTATCGAACAACGTTACTTTATTCTATAAAGGGACTTTGACGAATGGCAATATTTTCGATCAAACTGATGCCAATCCGGTAACATTCGGACTAGGACAGCTTATTTTAGGTTGGCAATATGGGTTGCCTTTGATTAAGCCAGGTGGTTCAATCATTCTGTACTTACCTCCTGAATTAGGGTATGGAAGTCGCTCTGCAGGATCTATTCCCCCTAACAGCGTATTGATTTTTGAAATCCAACTTATTTCTGTAGGATAACTACTAGGGTTTGATGTGATTATAGCGAGGATTTCGTCCACGTATCGTTTCTACCGATAAGTGATATCCCAATATAGCCTCTTACAATTAGTGTATTGTCATTCTTTAGAGTGATGATACACTTATATTCTTTGCCATTGTTAGGGTCGTAGATATGTCCTTCTTCCCATTTATTATTTCCTTTAAACACAAACCCCCAAAGGTTTACAAGTCCCAATATTGGGCGCTGATGTAATGCTGCATCAGGATGTTGTAAATCAGTCTTCGGTTTGCCTGTTTTAGGGTCTGTGGGTTCATTCAGCCAAACTATCTTTCCTAAGTATTGATTTCCTTTTTTAACTATCTCTACTTTTCCTTTTCCTGACCCTGTTTTCCAAATGCCAATTATTTCATCTCCCTCTTTAGCGCTTTGTGCCAAAGAAGATAACATTGCCATAAGGAAACATGTTGTTATGATATATTTCATTGTAGTAAACTCTAAAAGATTAAAGGATGAATTTATTAGGAAATTTAAACAATTCTATGATTTAATGACACCTTGAAATGAAAAAATTCTACTGATTATCACGTTTAGTTAAATTCTTGGATGGTATTGTATAGGGTGTCGCGTTCAACAGCAACACGTCCAACTTGAGAAATCATTACCACCAACTCTTCAGTAGTGAGGGAAGGATTTTGTTCTTCACTGCCTGCCATGGAGTAGATTTTTGTTGAATCATCAATTGTTCCATCCATATCATTCACACCAAAGGATAGACTTAATTGGGCTTGTTCTCTCCCTAGCATAGGCCAGTACGCTTTGATATGAGGAAAATTATCTAGGTAAATTCTTGCCATGGCGTATGTCTTCATGTCTTCTATGCTGCTTGATTCAGCTACATAGCTCATTTCATTGTCGTGATTGCGAAACTTAAGCGGGATGAATGTATTGAACCCTTTCGTCTGATCTTGAAGCTGTCTTAATCGCTCCATATGATCTATCCGATGTTTATATTCTTCGATATGCCCAAATAGCATGGTAGCGTTACTATGCATTCCAAGTGAATGGGCGATGGCATGGATATCTAACCATCCATCTGAGTCTACTTTGTCTGCACTAATCTTTTCTCTTATTTCCGTATCGAATATTTCTGCTCCACCACCGGGTAATGAATCTAAGCCTGCATCATGTAATATTTTCATCCCTTCCAACCTGCTTAGTTTTGCCTTTCTAAACATATAATCTAACTCAACGGCTGTAAATCCTTTGATATGAAGTTCAGGACGATGGGCTTTGATTTTTTTAAGGAGTTCTTCAAAGAAATAGATATCCATTTTAGGATGTACACCACCGACGACATGTACCTCTGTAATAGGCTTGCCATCATAGGCTTTCACCTTCTCCACCATTTCATCAATGCTCAATTCCCATCCTTCTTCCCGCTTTGAATAGAGCTTTGAATAAGAACAAAACTTGCATGAAAAAACACACACGTTTGTAGGCTCTATATGAAAATTTCTATTGAAATAGGTTTTGTTGCCATGGCGACGTTCACGGATGAAATTCGCCATAAGCCCTAATGTAGACAAGGAAGCACGTTCAAATAAAGCAATCCCTTCTGCAGGCGTAATTCGCTCATATTGATCAATCTTTTGCGCAATTGCTTGCCATTCACTTGGTATACCTACCAACTCAGCCAGCTTTTTGTCCATGTCTATAATCCCCATCTTGGTTTATTTGTGCAAAAATACGATTGAACAAAAGAGTATCCTAATGAAGGCGTAATTATTAATAACTAAAACAAAAATTATCCCAAGGCGCCAGCTATACAGGCACACATTAAACAAGCGATGGTGCCACCAATTAAGGCTTTAATCCCGAGTTCAGTAAGGTTTTTACGCTGTGAAGGAGCGAGCTGACTGATTCCGCCAATTTGTATGCCTATTGAAGCAAAGTTTGCAAATCCACACAACGCATAGGTGGTTATTAAAATTGATTTGGGATTTGTAATTAATCCTGCCGCCCTCATTTTACTGAAACTCACGTATGCCTGAAATTCATTGATGATTGTTTTTTCACCAAGTAGCTGACCTACATTAATCATATCGACTTTATCAACCCCTATAAGCCAAGCTATTGGAGAGAAAAGATATCCTAAAATCAATTGAAACGTTAAGGCGTCGTATTGCCCATGAGTGAATGTAGCAATCACCTTGTTGAGTCCTATATAGTATCCAATACTTCCTAATATCCAATTCATCACATAAATCAACGCCGTGAAAACAATCAAAATAGCCCCCACATTCACGGCTAGTTTTAATCCATCTGTTGTTCCAATGGATATGGCATCCAATACATTTTCACCCATTTTTTGTTTTGGGATACTCACTCGGGTATCTATTGATTCAGTTTGTGGGAAGAGCATTTTGGCACAAACAATGGCAGCAGGGGCACTCATTATAGATTGACTTAGCATGTGCAATGCAAAAAAATGTTGTTGGCCAATATCATTTCCGCCAAGTATCCCCACATAGGCAGCCAATACACTCCCAGCCGTATTGGCCATTCCGCCAATCATGATGCATAGAATTTCACTTCTATTCATCTTTTCCAAAAATGGTTTTACCATGATGGGAGCCTCAGTCTGACCAAGAAAAATATTCGCAGCAGTTGACACACTTTCAGATCCTGAAATTTTTAGCTTACTCAGCATCACCGCGAAAAAATAAACTACTTTTTGCAGGATGCCTAGGTAATAGAGTAGTGACGATAAGGCAGCAAAGAAAATAATAATGGGAAGGGCTTGAATCGCAAATGTATATCCCCAAGCACCATTTGTGTCGGCCAAATTGCCAAACATGAATTCAGTTCCTTTATGCGTTAAGTTGATTAGCTCTACAAACTTATCTGAAACCCATTGTATGAAGATTCTAAAAAAATTGTATTTGCCATCAGACAAGACGCCTATCGCAAATCCTATCTGCGCTACAATACCCATGGTCACTAGTTTCCAATTGATGGCTTTTCTGTTATTGCTCAGTGCATAACATAGGCCAACTAAAAAAAACATACCAAGTAGTCCTCTGCTAAGTGACTCTAACTTCATAGACCTATTAGGATTGGTTTAGTTGGGCAATATACACTATTAATCAAGCTCATATTTCATTTTAATTCCTACCCCTGATGGCAAGTATTTTTTGAATCAACGTATGATATAACTCAGTAATGTCTTGTGAGATATTCATTTTAATGATAGCAATTCCAAACAGCACAACGAATACAATGCTTTTAAGAATTGCATCAATCCATACTTGATGGAATAGGGGGAGAAAGAAGATAACGGTGCCGAATAGCGCTGCAAGTGAAATAGCGATTGCATTTTTCCACGAAAAAGGCTGCAACCCGTATATCTTTTTTATGTAAATGAAACGAATTAGGTTGAAGCAGACTATGGCAATTAATCCACCAATTGCAGTACCAACAATTCCATAGGTTCTAGTTAAATAATAATTTAAAAGGATGGATACAACAACAAAAAACATATTGGTAAATAAATCAATCTTCCAGTGTTTGGATAACTGTAGTATTTGAGAATTAAGCCCAGTGCCTAAATCAATGAGTTTGCTCAATCCCATGATCAGCATAAGGGTAGGAAGCAGTGTATAAGTAGGGCCGAGAAGATGAAGTAATAATGGGGTATTGATTATGATGACCCCCATAATGCCAGAGGCAATGATCAATAAATTCAGTGCCGTTTTTTTATACAGTCTATCCAACTTTGCGATGTCATTGTCTTTCCAGGCGATTGCTATTTGTGGCGTAGCAGCTGAGATCATACTTCGCTGGGGCACGTCCATAATGGTGATCATGTAGGTGGCAATGGTGAATATCGCTGCATCTACTAGTCCGCCAGCCGACTGTGAAGCAATGATGAGTGTATCGTTTGTTTTCGCTATTACGTTTAAGATAGCACTCAAAAAATACGCACTACCAAATCGTAACATGATTGGTCCAAGCTTTTTTGTAAGGCTACTTGGTTTAAAATGAATTGCAAATATCTTACTCCGGTAAATCACAATGATCAACACAATGGAGCTAGCGAAAAACAAGTAAGCATAGAGAGAAACAAATACCTCAAATTGGGTAATGACTCCAAATGCCCAAAGCATAATTAGAAATGTGATGAGTAGACGTTGTAAAAACTCTTTCGCAAAATTTGAAATGATTGTTTTTTTGATAATCCATGTAAAGCTTTCCAAGATGGAAAAAAATACAATCGAAACAGTTATGGGATAGACAAGATGAAAGTAATTAACAAGGTCTGGGGATTTCCTGCCGAATTTTCTAATCGCCCAAGGTTGGATATACGGAAATAACAGGTAGAGTATGGTACATGTAAAAATGACAAACAAAAAAACCAAGGCCATCATATCGTTTTTCTCCTTTGGAACATGTTGTTGATAGTAGGGAGAAAATTTGAATGTAATGGGTAATACACCAGCCGTGCATATTGTGGAGAATATGAGCGCGATGTCTCCAATAATTCGAGTTAATCCAAATTGTTCGGGGGTAAAAAAAGTGGGGTATAGGTATAGGATGTTGACTGCACCAATAGCAAAGCCTGCATAGGTAAAAAGAGAAGAATAGATGCTTTGTTTTCGTATAGTGCTCATTTCGATAAAATCAGGTCAAAAGTATCGTATTTATGTATTGGTTCAGACGAATACGATACATAAAAAAACCGCTGAGGAATCAGCGGTTCTATTTATGTTACTTATTTGTTGAAATCAAACGTGAGATTCGATTTTTTTAACAAAAATATTTTTAGGTTGTGCACCAACTAACTTATCTACAACAACACCACCTTTGATGAAAAGGATTGCAGGTATTGACGTAATTCCATAGTTCATAGAAAGTTGAGGGTTGTTGTCAACATTCACTTTACCAATATTTACTTTTCCTTCCCATTCTTTAGATAGCTCTTCCACCACTGGACCAATTGCACGACATGGTCCACACCATTCTGCCCAAAAATCAATCACTGATAACTTATCAGAATCAAGCACTTCCGTTTGAAAATTCGAGTCGTTAAATTCCTTTGCCATTTTATTAAATTGAAGATGAAAATTATATAAATACTCCTACAAAATTAGTTCCATTTTTTTACTTTTCACAAAAGAGTCTGAAATTGATCAGAGTATGTCAACCTGCACTTCAATTTCAGGGGATTTCTCTAGAAAATCAGCCATTTCGTCATTCATCTCAAATCCCTTTTCGATTGTCTTCATCTGAACCCTTAATTTTTCAATTTGGTCTACCAAGATTACCTTAAGCCTGCTCCTGCCTGGATGTTTCTTCATGTTCTGTTGAAAGAATTCAACCTGAGTAGGGGTTATGGTTCCCGGTTGTATAATGAGCTGTAATTGTCTTGTAAAGGCCCTTTTTATGGTTTCTAGTAAACAAATTTCATTTACCCTAAAATTCCATTCGTTTCTGCTTTCCCATTTTTCAAAACTTCCTTTGACATGAATACATGTTCCTGCCGTAAAATAGTTGGAGAATTTTACATATTGATCACCAAAGAGGGTGATTTCGACGCGGCCTGTAAAATCTTCAATGGTTAGACTTCCATACTTTTTACCAGCACGGGATATTTTATGTTGGGAACTGGTAACCAATCCGGCCAACTTAAATGTCTGTGCAGGATTAGGATGTTGATCAATCACTTCTTTGAAATCATTATAATCACCAATCTGTGAAATACTATAGTGCTTCAGTTCAAATCGGTAATGATCCAACGGATGCCCACTAAGGAACATGCCTGTAACGTCTTTCTCCTTATCTAATATTTCAGTGAGTGACCAAGGTGCACAATCCGGAATACGAGGAGGTGGTATTTCTTGCACAATGGAAAGGTCACCAAATAGGGTATTTTGATTTGAATCCGATTGGTTTTGCCAGATGCTTCCGTATCGG
>CAJBBV010000012.1 GCA_903951405.1 uncultured bacterium | reverse complement strand
CCTCACTTTCACAGACATCTGTGGAACAGTTGCTGATCCAAATCCGCTCTGCGGTGGACAACAACGGTAAGCAATTCTTCCATTCTCCCATAACCCATTTTATCTAATGCTTCTAGCAATGCCCTTCGGTTTTCGAGAGCATCCTTGATATACAAATCAATATCACTTGTGGTTCTTTTGTATCCGTAATGGTTTACTGCAAAACCTCCTACTACCATGTACCTCACACCCATTGCATTGAGTAGTTTAGCAAATCGTATAAACTCAACGTGCTCCATCTAGTTCAATTGATTTTTTTCTGACCACCAATCCTTTTCCTTGTGGATCTCCAATCGTTTTACGTCCAGCCATCTTCATGGAAAACATACACAACTTCACTAAATCATGGAAACGCTCTTCTGGCGTTAATGACAAGTGTCGTTCCATTCGTTCACGCTGAAGGTCTCTTTTTTCTGTATGTATTATTACTTTACCCACTCTATATATCGTATAATTCAAGTATTCTTCAACCACTTCAACCCTTGAACATCTTCAACTACTTCAACCCCTTCAACTCTTCAACCCTTAAAGATAAAACGTCCTAACAATTGCTACATTCATCATTATTGCTGTCTTACTTCGCAACACACTGGCCAACATGGTAACTCCATGCTCTGTAAAGGCGTATGGCAATGATGATCGTTTTCTTGTCATTTGAGATGATATCACAAATTGTGACATCATAGTATGCCATTCACTTTCTTCTAATCGAAACATAAAGTCTGGAGGAAATCTAGAACTATTTCTCAAAATAGTCTGATTTAATACTCTTGTCTCAACCCCATAAAGCTCAGCTAAATCAAAATCTAGCATCACCTTTTGAGCCCTAATCTCATAAATTTTACTGGCTATTAGTTTGAGTTCCATCATTTAAAACTAGAAGCAATGGAAACAAAAATCAATGCAAAAACAACAGTAAAATTTGATGTTTTTCTTTCTAAACCTTCCTCAACCTTCCTAAACTTTCCTAAACCTCTTCAATTTCCCTCAACCTTCCTCAACCTTAAACAGTATCCATAAACGTCTTCTCCACTTTACTAAATATAACCAAGCCAACGAATAAAGTAATAATCATAAACACTGCACTATACAGTATTCCTCCCACTGTAAAACTTCCACTCCCTAATGTGGCATATCGAAAGGCTTCCATGATCGGAGTTAATGGATTGACTGAAATCCAAAACTTCAAGCGCACATTCGTAATGGCAGACATTGGATACACAACAGGTGTAGCGTACATCAATAACTGCACCGCAAATCCAATCAACACAGTTAAGTCGCGGTACTTCGTTGTCATCGATGAAATGATAATACCTAGCCCAAGACCAAGTCCTGCCATGATGAGGACTAAAATGGGGAGCAGGAATAAGGTTGAGGAAGGTTGAGGGAAGTTTAGGAAGGTTGAGGAGTGTTGAAGGGTTGAAGGGTTGAAGTAATACCAGGCCATGGTGATTAACAGCAACAAAAACTGAATACCAAATTTCACCATATTACTCAACACCGTAGACAGTGGCATCACCAACCTCGGGAAATATACTTTCCCAAAAATACCCGCATTAGCAACAAACGTATTTGAAGTGGCATTTAAGCACGATGAAAAATAATTCCATAACGCAATGCCACTCATATAAAATAACGTTGGAGGCACACCGTCGGTTGAAATCTTAGCAATATTTGTAAACACCACTAAATATACAATCGTGGTAAACAGAGGTTGTATAAAATGCCATAACGGACCTAGAATAGTTTGCTTGAACTGAGCAGTAAAATCCCTCTTCACAAACATCCACATCAAATCACGGTATTTCCATACTTCTTTGAGGTTGATATCCAATAGATGCGATTGGGGCTTTATTTCTAAATCCCATTTCTCCTGATCAATATCTAAGGCAGCGGTTTTAATTGGTTTAAGTTCTAGTGTGATAAAAGATTACTTAAAAGAAAATCATGCTTTATACTCCAAATATTTTTCTAAGAAAACGTATAAATCCTTTCCGTTTAGTCACATCAAAATAATGAGACACTTCTGCGCCATAGCTCATGGTGCCATAATTCACATAGCCATAATACTTTCCATAGCCTATCAACGCACGCACGTCATTAATCACTAACGACATCTTTGGCAGTTTACCTGCTTCATAAATCATTTGAATATTTTCTATCTGCTGCTTGAGGGTGAAATTATGCCGCACCACATATAAAGAAGCATCAACAAATTGACTTAGCACATACCCGTCACTTACTAAACCTACTGGTGCGCTATCTACCACCACCATTTCAAATTCCGTTCTCACCTCATCAAAAAACTGCTTAAGCCGTTCACTCAAAATCAACTCAGCTGGATTGGGCGGAATCGGTCCGCACGGAATAACGTATAAATTCTCCATGTCTGGCACCTGTTGAATAATCTCTTGTAACGATGCACTACCCACTAAATAATTACTTATTCCTTTGTTACGCTTATAATCCATCCCTAATCCCTGCATGACCCTTGGCTTGCGTATATCAAATTCTAGGATAACCGTTTTCTTTCCAGAAACGGCCATAACGGCTGCCATATTGGTAGATATAAAACTCTTACCCTCACCACTCACCGACGACGTTACGAGCAACACATAAGAAGATTGCTTCTTGAGAAAAATATATTGCAGATTCGTGCGCAAAATCCTAAACTGCTCTGAAATAAATCGCCTATCGCTTGTCGTAATGATTAACGACTTATTAGACTCTGAATGTCCTACTTCACCCAAAACCGGTACGGTAGTAAAGACATCGAGGTCTGATTTATTTTTTATTTTATCATTCAATAACTCCTTAATGAAAACAACCAATACGGGGAACACTAACCCGATGGCAAAGGCAAACATATAGATCCCCTTCGTGTTTGGACTAATAGGCGCACCAGCAGAAAAGCCCGGCTCAAGTATTTGAATACTCGATATGGTTGATGCGGAACCAATAGAGGTTTCCAATTTTCTTTCCAACAGAAATGTATAAAGTTCTTCTGCAATTTTTTGCTTCCGCATGATATCCAACATCGATCGTTGCAACCCTGGAACTCTATAGAATTCAGTATTAGCCTGCTTCGTTTTACCTTGGTATTCTTTCATGCCAAGAAGTATGCTTTCCTTAGCATTCGAAAGAGCTGCTACCATTTCATTACGCTGTTTATCCATAGCTGTTTCCAAATCCCTAATTATCGGATTTCCGGCTGGCATGGTATTAAGCGATATTTCTCGTTGAATTTGTAATCGATTATAATCGGAAACTAAGTTTCCAAAACTAGCATCATCCATACCCAATACAACAGGCAATCCACGGTATTGATTCTTGTTGTCAGCAAGATATTTTCCCATGTATTCTATCAACTTCAATTTAACCCCCTGCTCTTCCAACAACTTCTCCGCACTGCTCATTTTATCCATGAATAAGCTGGCCTGAGTTTCTGGAGCGATTACTTTATTTTGCTCTCTGAATCCTTGCAGATTAGATTCTACGCCGCTCAACTCTTCGCTCGCTAATCCAAGTTGACTATTGATAAATTCTATCGTATTTTTCGCAACAGCCCTTTTGTCATTTAAGGAGTATTGTTCATAGACAGATAAAAAGCCATTGATAATGTCTTTTGCAATTTGATCATTTTCGTGGGTAATACTAAACGTCAATACATGTGATCCATTTGTTGAGGCAGTCAGTTGTATTTGACTTGCTAAACTTTTTGCCAAAGCATCTAGCGGAGTCCATGTGACGATGATATTTTTATTAGGACTAGTTGATATGTGTGGATCTTTACTATTGATTATGAACGTAGCTGACGCATACTGAAATGCTTCCCCAAATTTGATAGGGGTTGGAATTCCTACTACACTAAACGAATTATTGTTTAATACCAATATCTCGAGATTTATGCGTGCACTAGAATCTACCAAAGAAAGTATTTTGCATTCTATGGGTGCCATGCTAGCATGTACAGGCGTCGTTCTAAAACTTCCCTTCAGTAAGTATTGCTTCTGCAACCCTAAGGATTGAATAACTAAGCGAGCCATAGATGACGACTTAATAAGCTCCATTTCATCATCCAAATCACTGTTATCCGTTTGCATCATATATAAATCAGCAAACTTCCCTTTTGAAGAGGAGCCTCGGCTGCCATCCGATTTCATAATTACTTTACCAAAGGCTTGATAAACGGGATTGGTATAGCGTATCTTGGTATACGCAATCATCAACGTAATAGAAATCGTTATGATAGCCCAAGGTATCACATGAATATAGCGCAGTATAAATTCGCGTATGCTGAACTCCTCTTTAAATGGGATTTTCAGCTTGCTGTTTTGTTGTTGCTCCATTAGTGGATTGTCTTTTGACTAACTATTAATTGAATATTCTGAATACGAAGGATAGGGTTGTTACAAATGATAACAATAAGCTCAGATTTCTCAGCGCCGCTTGATCTCCTCCCAACACTTTCTGCTTACTCATATCAACTAATACCATATCGTTCTGTTGCAAATAATAATACGGTGAGTTAAATACATCTGGCTTGGTAATATCAATTCGTCCGAATTCTCTCTTCCCATTATTTTCACGAATCACCAAAATATTTGAACGCTTTCCATACATGGTTAAATCACCAGCAGAGGTAAGCGCTTCAAAAATATTGAGGTTATTTCTAACCAACGGATATACCCCTGGCCGACCCACTTCACCAAAGACAGTGAATTTTAAATTTTGAAATCGAATAACGTAGTATGGATTATTGAGGTATGTGCCTTTGAGTTTACTATTCAACAAATTTGACATCCCCTCTTTTGTCAATCCTTCAACATGCAAAATACCAAGTACCGGAAAAAATATATTTCCATCTTTATCCACTTCATACGCTCCGGGATTCATTGAACCCATATTACCAGAAGACTGAACAGCTGATGATGTACTGCCTACTGATGTAGTTAATGAACCCGTATTAAAAGGTGCACTAGCCGCAGCATTATCACTGAATACATTGATGATTAGTTGATCTCCTTTTTGAGCGCGCTGCTCGGGCACGTTGAATTGACTATACTTTGTTGAATCAATATCCCCTTGCAAGTACTGCAACTTGCTATAGGTAGTGCAAGAACTCAAATAAAAAAGTGCAGCTATGAATGAAATGAACCTCATGAGGTTTATTGTTTTAAAGTTTAATAACATTTTTACGATCGAATTTTGCAGT
>CAJBBV010000011.1 GCA_903951405.1 uncultured bacterium | reverse complement strand
GATTTATTTCTTTTTGAAATGAATCGAATTAATGAAATAGGAGGGAAGGTTTTTTTTCTTGGCTCTTCAGACTTAGTACTTCAATCCATACACGATACAGCATCTCATCAATACCCTAATATTCAGATTGCTTCATATTCACCACCCTTCTCCTCTTCGTTTTCAAAACAGGACAACGATATCATGGTAGAAAAAATAAATGTATTTAAACCTGATGTGTTGTTTATTGGTATGACGGCACCCAAACAAGAAAAATGGGCACACGAACATTTTGATAGGCTAGAGGTTTCCCATGTATGTTGTATAGGTGCTGTATTTGATTTTTATGCTGGAACCGTTAAACGTCCACCTATTTGGATGATTAAGCGTGGTTTAGAATGGTTAGGTAGATTATTTAAAGAACCCAAAAGAATGTGGTACCGTTATCTAATCTCCTCCCCAGTTATTTATATTGATATCATTAAATATAAAGTCAAACGTCTTTTTAATTCCAATACTGCCAAACCAACACAATAGAATTGATTAGTAATTCAAACACAGCCGTTTCTGCCTAACAACACCCAAGCATCCAGCATCCAGCGTTCAGCGCTCAGCATCCAGCGTTCAGCGCCCAGCGCCAAGCGTTCAGCATCTAGCGTTAAGCGCCCAGCATCCAGCGTCCAGCGTTCAGCGCCCAGCGTTCAGCGCCAAGCGCCCAGCGTCCAGCGTTCAGCGTCCAGCATCCAGCGCCTGCGTCCAGCGTCAAGCCTTTCATAACCTAAACACCCCCACCAATGCCTTACCGTTTTAATTCCTTCTTCAACATAATTCAATTTGTTGTTGATTTTATTTTACTCAATACAGTCTATCTAATTTGCTGTTACTTTTTCAATCAACTATGGTATCAACAAAATGGATCACATTTTTTATCATTGCTTTTTCAACTCAATCTATGCTGGTTTCTGATTGTATGGTACACAGACTATTACAATGCTGAATTGTATTTTGTCCAAATTTCTAGAAAAACACTCAGGGTATTAGTTCAATTCTCTCTTTTAATAGTCTTGTCTATATTTTTACTGAAATTTCATTTCGAATCACGACTATTCCTTTTTAGCTACTTATTCATCCTGCTGATCACATTGCTTTGTTGGAAATACATCTTCATCCTCCTAAGGCAACGAACCTCTATGTTCAACTTGACTAAACGCAAAGCCATCTTAATCGGTTCTGGCGGGATGATGAACGATATTAATGCCATGTTTTCTCAAGATTATTCTGGGTATGATTTGATAGGTACTTTTTCTGATGAACCAACAGTTAACAATCATCTTGGTAAAATTGAAGACGCATTAGATTATATTCAACATACTGAAATTGCTGCTGTATTTTCTTCTATTATGCCCACACAGCATGAGGTGGTACAAAACTTATCTCTTAACCGTGATAAGTTAAGACTCAGGTTAATTTTTGTGCCAGATTACAAGTTGTACTTTAATTCAGACGTATCAGTAGATATACACAATAACCTCGCCTTTATTTCATTTAGAAAGGAACCACTCGAAAATTTATTAAATCTTACCAAAAAGCGATTTTTTGATTTGGCTTTCTCCTTACTCATCTGGAGTATATTTCTTTGGTGGCTTTTACCCATCATTGCCATCTTAGTAAAACTCACTTCAAAAGGCCCCATACTCTTTAAACAACTTAGGTCTGGTAGATCAGGAATACCCTTTGTTTGTTATAAGTTTAGAACCATGACAGACGGTTGTTGTTCATCGAGTAAGAGCGAGTCTTCTCCCAAACCTCATATTACAAAAATTGGCTCCTTTTTACGAAAGACAAGTCTAGATGAACTGCCACAATTCATTAATGTATTAATTGGCGATATGAGCATCGTAGGCCCAAGGCCGCATATGCTCGCCGATACAGAAGAATATAGAGCTGCTTTGGATGCCTACATGATTCGGTTATACCTCAAGCCAGGTATAACTGGACTAGCACAGGTTTCTGGAAATAGAGGAAAACTGTCCATACCTGAAATGACAGAGCGCTTGAATCGGGACATCTATTATATGGAAAACTGGGGACTGTGGTTGGATGTTCACATCATATTAAAAACAATCCTGCTCTTAATTAAGGGAGATCCTAAAGCACAATAATCAATAATGTTTCGATACGGATATATACAGGATTCAATGTTACCCTCAATCAATATGCGCGTTTTTCTACTTCTTCTCATCAGTTTATCATTGTCTTGCTCCAAGCCAGTGCCAAATGAATCTGTTGTCTACAACAATGATTTTAGGTCTGGGGTATTAACAAACATGAGCGGAGGGGTACTGAATTCCTATAATAGTCAACAATGCCTCGGCCCATACAACCGCAGCGGATTTTTATTATCCTTATCAGACCTACCCAAGCACAATGCATTAATCATTGACGCAACATTACTCATCCACGATAGCTGGGATGG
>CAJBBV010000010.1 GCA_903951405.1 uncultured bacterium | reverse complement strand
GTTAATAAAAAATACAAAGCAATGGCCAATAAACTTGATAGAAGAAAATTTCTACAGCTATCCGCACTTTCAACACCCTTATTGATGTCTAAGAAAGCCTTAGCCAATCAAATAACCTATGCTAATTCCCCGATTGTAATTTCTACTTGGGATTCAGGTATGGCAGTAAATGCAGCAGCTTGGAAAATATTATCTAAGAAAGGAAGGGCATTAGATGCAATAGAAGCAGGTGCAAATCAAATAGAAGATACCATTAACTGTTGTGTAGGTTTAGGAGGAAATCCAGACCGTGATGGGATAGTTACTCTAGATGCTTGTATCATGGACGAACATTTCAACTGCGGGGCAGTTGCCGGTATGGAACAAATAAAACATCCTATTTCAGTGGCAAGAAAATTAATGGAAAACACACCCCATGTTTTATTAGTAGGAAACGGAGCACAACAATTTGCCATTGAAAATGGGTTCGCTAAAGAGCCGGCAAAACTTTCAGAAAGTGCTGAAAATACCTATAAAGAATGGTTAAAGAAAACCGAATACAAACCACAAATTAACATAGAAAGAAACAGCGGCAATGGACCTTTCGCTCCCAATTTTTTTACAGATGGAACCCCCAACCATGATACGATGGGATTATTGGCCAAAGACTCCCAAGGAAATTTATCCGGCGGTGTAACTACCAGTGGGATGGCTTTTAAGCTCCATGGACGTGTAGGAGATTCTGCTGGCATTGGTGCAGGTTTATATGTAGATAATGAAGTAGGTGCTGCTACCAGCAGTGGCGTAGGGGAAGAAGTCATTAGAACTTGCGGTACACATTTGGTAGTAGAATTGATGCGTCAAGGTCTTAGTCCCGAGAAAGCTTGCAAAAAAGCGGTGGAAAGAATTATCAAGATCAATCCAGAGAGAGCAAAAACATTGCAGGTAGGATATTTAGCAATGAATAAAAATGGAGAATATGGCGCCTATGCCATTCAAAAGGGTTTTGTATTTTCTGTTAAGACCAATGATGAAAATAAAATACACGAATCAAAATTCATATTGGGCGCTTAGTCTGATCTCCCATAAGTTGAACCTATGAAATTTAAACTAGAAGTAATTGGCTTTACGATTGAAAGCTGCCTGATCGCTCAGGCTGCAGGTGCCCATCGTATTGAGTTATGTGACAATCCTTCTGAAGGTGGCACCACGCCATCTTATGGGTTTATCAAGACTGCTAGAGAAAATTTATCTATTGAACTCTACCCTATTATTCGTCCAAGGGGAGGTGACTTTTTATACAGTGAAATTGAATTTGAGGTAATGAAAGCAGATATACAAATCTGCAAAAATCTTGGTTGTGATGGCGTGGTGATTGGAATGCTTAATTCAGATGGAACGGTCGACAAACAAAGATGTAAGCAACTAGTTGATATAGCTCAACCAATGGGAGTAAGTTTTCATAGAGCGTTTGACAGAACTAAGGATCCATTTAAAGCGTTGGAAGATATCATATCCATTGGTTGTGAAAGAATATTGACCAGCGGACAAAAGTCAGTAGCCACCGATGGTGCAGCGCTGCTGAATGAATTAGTAAAACAGGCTAATGGTAGAATTATTATTATGCCTGGAAGTGGAGTAAGATCTGATAATGTAGAAAACTTAGTTAAAAAAACGAACGCCACAGAATTTCATACTTCAGCAAGAACCTATACTGATAGTAAGATGGAATTTATCAATGAAAGTATGGATGAACAACTAACTAGCGTAACAACTTTAAGCAATGAAATTAAAACAATCATTCAACTATTGAAAGCTTATTAACTAACCATCCTCTTTAATACAAGATTCTAACCTTAATAGTTGCTTTTACCTTTTTCAATAATTCCATTGCATTTTTACTGAGTCCCTTATCTACATCCAGAACAACATATCCGATAGTATCATTCGTTTTCAAATATTGCCCCAGAATATTGATTTTGTTTTTTGATAAGGTGGTATTGATTTCACTCAACACACCGGGCACATTGTTATGTATATGAAGGATTCTATGAGTTCCCTCCTGAGGCGGTAAACTCAACGCTGGTATGGTATGTGAGCCATAACTAATTCCTTTTTCGAGATAGTTAAATAATTTAGC
>CAJBBV010000009.1 GCA_903951405.1 uncultured bacterium | reverse complement strand
CGCTGGAATATCATGATTCGCGAGATTAATTTTTATATTAAACTTGTTGCAAGCGTCCAGCGTTAAGCGTCTAGCGTCTAGCGCCCAGCGTTAAGCGTCTAGCGTCTAGCGCCCAGCGTTAAGCGTCTAGCGTCTAGCGTCCAGCGTCCAGCGCCAAGCGTTCAGCATTCCCCTTTTATCAACCCCCTGCAGTTAGGCGCTCCGCATTGGCATTGAAAAGGTTCCATTTCTTTGTCGAGGAATTTCGCGTAATCGAGGGTTAGTTCTTCTCCAAGGGATATATTTTTTACAGCTATGGTATTCAATCCGCTGAATGCAGTGTTAGCATCACAACTGTGATTTTGTGGAGCCCAATCGCTAGGCTCTTCATCCCAAATGGCAAATATTTCATTGCTTAATGGATATGCATATCTTCTGAAATTTAATTTTTCTTCATCGTTCCAAAATGTGTCAACATGTTTTTTTGTGACAATTCGGTGTGCCCTTTCTTCTCCCCTATAAATAAGTTCTCCAGCAAGAATATTTTTTGTTGCATAGATGCCATACCCTGCAATGGCATTCCCTTTTATCTGATAAGGTTTTTGTTTACGTTGATGCCTAGATATGCCCTCATCTATTATATGCTTTAAGAATCCGGACTGCCCAATTCCATCGTATTTCAAAATATAATCAGCGGAACCTTCTAGTCCATCTGAATAAAAAACGGAGCAGGTGAAATTGATTTCAAGAAAATATACTTCATTCTGTTCATTAACCCTAAAATCAAGGCGTGCATATCCTTTTCCACTAAAGCATTTAAAAATTCTTTCTGATGCATAGCGCAGTGCTTTTTCAAGATTTGCATCATTGCATGGGATGTTGGCTCCTGGATGAAGTGCTGATGTTTTCAGCGAGTATGTTTTGAATGAAAAGCCTTCAGGGAAAATATATTCTACGGGTTTGAAACTTGTACTCGTTCTTCCGTCTGAGTTGGCTGCAACCAAGACGGTGAACTCCCTCCCTTTTATATATTCCTCTGCAAGTATTTCAGGATATTCAAGTAAAAGTGAACTTGCTTTGATTATGAATTCTTCTTTAGTATTTACAAGTGATGCATGATCAATCCCTAAACTATCGCCCGCTTTAGAAGGCTTCAAGAACATGGGGAAGGATGTTTTATCTGCAATGGCTTGAGCTTGTTCTAAAGATGATATTAAATGATATGATGGCGTTTTAACTCCTTCGCAATAGGCCACGTATTTCATTAATTCTTTGCTTGGGTCATATAATGTAGCGGTTGGACCAGTATAAGGAAGATTTAATAATTCAAGTGTATGAATTACATCTATTGACGGCACCTCCCATTCGAGGTATCCTTCACAGAGATTAACAAAAATGTCGTAGCCTTTATTTTTTAAGGATAACAATTGTTTATAGGTAGTTAGTTTATTGAGCGAGACATGATCTATATGTGCATCAGGTAATAGTGATGATAGATCACGTGCTGGATCATAATATTGGTAATCAACATTTGAGGTAGAATAATCAGGTTGTAGTACGCAGACCTTTAATCCCATTTTGTTGCTTTTCTGATGAGAGCATCTTGAATGACTTCCGTAATCATTTGGGTGAAGCTTGTATTGTTTACCCGAAGGATTGCTCCGATAGATGTATAATCTTCATCCTCGCTTAAGCCACATTGTGCATTTACTTCAAGAATAAATAGTCTGCCCGTTTTTTCATCCATACGAATATCTACCCGAGTATAGCCAGTTCCGCCAACTGATTTATAGGCAGCGAGGCTTAATTCTTGGATGGCCGTTGATAACACGGATTCAACTTCTTGGTATTCATAAAAGTTATCATTGCCTGGCATTGGGGTTTCATCTTCATAAATTTCCCATAGCCGATCGAATGATAAAAATTTTTCATTGTCGGGAAGTGAAGCATGAAAGACGCGTTCAACAGGTTTGTATACTTTGCATAGCTCAGGGAATTGTGCTGAGCCTGTGATCATGGTGGTGAATTCCCGACCTGAAATATATTGTTCTGCAACTATACCATCGATAGAAAGATCCCAGCCTCGGTATCCTTCAAACATTAATTTCACTTGATCTTCAAGAGCTTGTTTATTTTCAACTACATTTTTGATTCCAACGCCCATGCTACCACCGGATACAGATGGTTTAAGAATGATGGGAGAGCCAAGGTCTATAAAGATGCCATTGATCTCATGATCTATTGATTGGATACTTTCCCATTTTGCAGTTGATACACCCGCATCATCGAATGCTTTCTTCATGGGTATTTTAGACGTAGTGATGCGATAAAAATGTTCATCTGAGCCTGTATAGATTAGTTCTTTTTCATGAAGTTTTTTGACGACTGAAATTCCAGGTGTACCATTTATTTCATCACCATCGCATAGGTTAAGAATGATTGGAAGTTTTCCTGTTGTCTTTTTATTTTCTGCGATTTTATCAATGACATCATGGAAAGTTAACATGGTAACGGGTTGCCACTTCCATTGGATATTTAATTCTTGGAATGTTTTTGTGTACTCAGCTATGCTTTGAGAAAAATCGTAGTAGTAATTGATGTTGTCGTCTGATGTTTCAAGATAGGGTGCTAGAACATGAATGAACACTTCATCGTTGGGAATGGAGGCAAATTGGCAAGAAGCTGATAAGTTGTCTTTTTGCTGAGCAATTGGCATGTATAAATGTATAGATTAATTCAGTTGTTATGCAACTGACTATTGAACAAATATCCACATTTAATTAGCCTGTTTTTATTCCTTTTTTCGATTCCATTTTGGGATGAATCTCCCTACCCTTTTTTGGTATTCTTTATATGCTGGGTATTTTGAAGCAGAAATTTCTTCTGAAAAATCGGCACTGCCTTTGAATAATATAACCAATAGAATACATCCTGCTATTGTCCAATTGAGCCATTCGCCTGTCGCTGCAATACTCATCGCATAAAAAGTAATCCATATGGCTTGTTCTGCTGCATAGTTTGGGTGCCTCACCTTACTCCATAAACCAGTGGATACAAAGCCATCGGTATATTCACCAAGGTCTTCACCGGCATTGATGCGGCGGTATTTTTCTGTTTGAAAATCATATTGTTGTTGGTCTGCCTTAAATTCGAGAATAACTAGTCTAATGAATTGGCCTGCAAGAAGTCCATCTATTATTCCAATTTCATTTGTATGGGTTGCTAAGGCACTGAGTATTGGAATAGTGAAAAGAAATATCAATACATTTTGATAGAAGCAAATGAAGAGGAGGTTGAAGATTAGCCAAATCACTGGGTTTTTGAACCCCGGCTTTTTTCTCAATATTTCCCAACGGTAGTCTTCCTCTCCTTCCCAAAATTTCCATGTATAGGCGCCACGACGTGCGAAATTGTATGTTAGCCGAGCACCCCAAATAGTTACGAGCACTGACATCAGTATCATACGTTCATTCCATCCGCCTAGGTATGTCATATACCACGCATATATAATTGGGACTATACTCCAGAGTTTATCTACTTGGGAATTATTCCCGGTTAGTTGTCCAACAATGAATGTGTATGCGATTACGCCCAAAACAATCCAGGCAGTACTTTTTAGTATACTTAGCTGTGTTTGATTTGGAGGTGTTCCAAGAAAATAGGCAGCAATCGGGAGTAGAATCACAGTTGCCATTAGAAAGCGAATCGTTGATTTCATTACACGTAATTTTTGTCATTTTTGGTGAATTAAAGATAAAATACTTTGAGAAAACCATTGCAAAGGGATTCATGAAATGTGCTTGATTTAATGCGTCTTATTCTATACATTCACTTATTCGTCTAATTCCTTTTTCAATTTAAATCAGTGCTTTTCAAATTCTGAAGAATGACTAAAAAATCAATACTCATCATCTTAATTGCGCTCACTCTTCATAGTATTTCATTTTCTCAGTCCTTATCTCCATCTCCTGTTGTTATAGGGAAATGGTTAAAAAATTGGATGATTTCTGATCCAGTTATCCTGAATGAGCCATCAGGTGAAACTGACCTCAATAGGCATATTGATGGCTTCGGCACTGATTTTCTTACTACCATTGGTGGTGAGGAGCATGTTATGGTTAAGACAGCTAATCAAACAAACCGTGCATCGAATACTCTTGGATGGAAAATGTATCGTTCATCAGATTCCATTATTAATCTTGAGAAGGTTGTTGGTTTAAAAAATCATTCACTAGCCTATGCCTATACAGAGGTTATTTCAGATGAAGTAAAAGTGGTTCAACTTAGCTTCGGCTCAGATGATGGAATTGCGATTTGGCTTAATGGCATAAAAGTATGGGATAGAGCCGAAGACAGGGGCGTTGTTCCAGATATTGATTTGGTAGTGGTAGCCCTTAAGAAAGGCGTCAATACGGTATTGATGAAAATTGAGAATATGTCAAAAGAATGGGGATTTTGTGCCCGATTTTTACCCTTTCAACAGTCAGATATAGGCAATGTTTTATCTATTACAACGGATGCTCATGGGAGGGCTTCCCTTATTTCATCTTATACATTGCCTGCTCTGCAACAATTGGTTGCGTCTACCAATATTGAAATTTTCACACAAGATGGAAAATTGATTCAAAAAGAAAAGCGATCAAGTGAAATTGAAGGTCCACTCAAACTTGATTCCAATCGTTTTAGGTCTTATGCTGCGAATCTGGATGTTCTCCTACGCAATGGGCAGCATGTAAAAACTAAGTTGAATTTTAGTGCCGGAAAAAAAGAAAACTATACGTTGTTTTCAAATGCTTCATCAGCATACCGAATTGCTTTAACAAGCGACGCATCTGCATCTGAAAGTTGGGCTGCTACCGAATTACAGCATTGGTTGAAAGAAGTCAGTGGTGTTGAACTGCCTATTCAAGATATTGCACAGTCACATCAAGGTCCACAGATTGTGGTAGGATATACTCCACGCATTAAGGAAATGTTGGGAGAGCCACTGCCAAATGATCTTGATGAATCATTTCATTATATAAATTTCGGTCCAGATATTTATGTGTATGGAGGAAAGACACGCGGTACGATGTATGGCGTAATGTCATTTCTTGAAAATGAAATGGGATGCAGGTGGTATACTCCCTCTGTAAGCATTATCCCTAAAAAGAAAGTATTTGAATTTAGCTTGTTAGATCATTCTGAAAAGCCAGGTGTACGTGTGCGAAACGATTTTTATTTTGAAGCATTTAATCCAACATGGGCTGCTCGCAATCGCATTAATGGAACCAATACGTTTGGTAAATCGCGCGAACAGATAGGAGAAACTGAAAATTATTGGGGTGTTCATACCTTTAATTTTTTTGTACCAGTAACAGAATTTTCTACTAGTCATCCAGAGTATTTTAGTTTACTGAATGGGAAAAGAGAGTTTCACGACGCACAACTATGCCTTAGTAATCCTGATGTGTTGAATATTATTACGGATAGGATTAAAAAGCAAATGCGTGAAAATCCGGATAACCTCATTTATGATGTATCTCAAAATGATTGTTACCGTCCTTGTCAGTGCAGCAAATGCCAAGCCATTGTTAAGCATGAAGGAAGTGAGTCTGGGTTAATAATTTGGTTTGTGAATCAAGTAGCTGAAGCGGTGGAAAAGGAATTTCCAGATAAGTTTATTGGTACCCTTGCTTACCAGTATACACGTACTCCTCCAAAATATATTCATCCACGAAAAAATGTAGTCGTTAGGTTATGTAGCATTGAATGTTGTTTTTCACATGATTTCAAATCATGTGAGCAAAACAAGTCATTTCTAAGTGACCTAAAAAACTGGTCTAGATTAGCACCCCATTTATACATCTGGGATTATGTTGTCAATTTCAGTCATTACATCATGCCCTATCCAAATTTCAAGGTACTTCAGTCAAATATTCAGACCTTAAGAGATAATCATTCGATTGGGATTATGGAGCAGGCTGCTTATCAAGGGCGTGGTGGTGAATTTGCTGAACTCAGGGCCTATTTAATTTCCAAGCTCCTTTGGAATCCTGAATGCAATACAGATAATGTGATTACCGATTTCATGTATGGGTATTATGGAAGATCGGGAAGGTTTATCAGGGAATATTTTGATTTACTCCATAAGCAGGTTGTGGCTAGTACTCATATTCATCTTGGACTTTCAGCCGATGACCCCATTTTTACGGATGATTTTGTAGCCGCATCAGTTAAGTTATTTGAGGAGGCTGCAAAAGTGGCTGATGATAATGAAATTTTAAGTCGCGTTGAGGTTGCGTCTCTTCCCATCTTGTATCTGAAATGTAAGCGAACACCTGGACTAGCGAAATTTGATGGCACCTATCAGAAGTTCTGTTCTATTACAAAACGTGAGGGTATTATTCATTATGCTGAGGCTGGAGAAAATCATCGACTTCAATTTCATAAAGATGTTGAAGCCGCTAAATAGAATACTTTTTTAATTTTTGAACACCATTAGGCTCAGCAGTTTAAAAGAAGAAGTTACCGAGGTAAATCAATCCAAATAGAATTAATACAATGCATGCGATAATCATTGGTAGGCGTGGCAAGTTTGGTAGGTGTAAATTTTTCTTGATGAAGATATAAAGAAAACCTGCAGTGAGGGTTGTGATGAAGAGCCAAACAAAAAATAACGTGGTGTCCAAGAAGAATTCGAATGAACCAGTTGCAATGAGAATTGCTTCGTAAATAAAGATGAGCCAGAATGCACGGCTCGGTATTCCTTTTGTATTTATTTTGGAGAAATAGGGGAAGAACATGTTCTGTGATGATGAATTTGCCAGTAATCTCGATGTGGCAATAAGATTTGAATTCACGCCACTTGCTGTCGAGATTAATACGAAGACGCTAATGATAATTGAGCCCCATGCACCAACTACTTTTTCAAGTGCAGTAACGGCAACAAGTTTTGAAGAGCCAACTTCTTGTGTTGTTAGGTTATAATGAATCGCGAAGGTTGCAAGCAGGTATAAACCCATGCAGATCAATAGTCCTGTGATAATTGCCTTTCCTACAGTGCGCACTCCGCCTTTAACTTCACGTGTCATATAGCTCACCATATACCATCCATCAAAAGCATTTAATGCACCTGTACAAGCGGCAATACATGCCCCCATTATTTTTAGTGTATTCCAATTTTTAAAATCTGCAGAAGATGAAAAATTTTCCATGCTCCCTTTATTTGGAATCAATAGCAGTGCAATGAGAATAAGTATAGCTGATACTTTTAGTGCAGAAAAAATAACTTGAAAGCGGTCTGATGCTTTCATGTTCCACGTATCGAGAAGGGTTAACAGAAAGACGAGTGTGATAGCGGTAATTTTTATCCCAATCTGATTTAAGTGAATGAAGTATCCAACGTATTCTGCAAACATGAATGCAATGGCAACAGTGCCGCATGTATTGATAATCCAGTTTGAAATGATATTGAATGAAAAGGGAACCCATTTTGGGAAGAGGACTTTAAAATAATCAAGTAGATCATTGGCCTCTGGGTATGCTAATCCCATACCTGCAACAACTAACCCACCGATGATGGATACAATGCCAGAAACAATCCATACTATAAATATCAATACAGGCGAAGGCAGTGTATTGATCATGATGGAGGGCACTACAAATATTCCACTTCCTATTACCGACCCGATGACGATGCCGAGGCAGGACAGGAAGGTGAGTTTGTATTGAGGAGAAGTGGGTGGAGAGGTATTAGACATTAGTAGGTAGACATGAGACGTTAGATGTGAGTAGTGGGTAAATACAAAAATATTTAATCAAAATAAAATTTATAACGAATATAAAAACTCACGTCTCACATCTAACGTCTAACTACTAATGTCTAACGTCTATTATCTAACGTCTCATGTCTAGCCTCTTATAAATTCCCCTTTTTCAATTCACTCACAGCAAAATCAACTGCTCTTGCAGTTAATGCCATATAGGTAACAGATGGGTTTTGGCATGCTGATGATGACATAGCTGATCCATCGGTGATGAATACATTTTTTGCATCATGCATTTGGTTCCATTTGTTTAGGACTGACGTTTTAGGATCATTACCCATACGTGCTGTTCCCATTTCATGGATACAGAATCCTGGGGCAGGCATGTTGTCGTAGGTTTTTACATTTTTGATACCAGCTGCATCGAGCATTTCTGCTGCACTGTTTTTCATATCGACACGCATTTTCATTTCGTTCTCTTTGAATTCGCAATCGATATCTAGTGTTGGCAGACCCCATTTGTCTTTTTTATCTTTATTGAGGGTTGCTTTATTTTCATAATAAGGAAGGTGTTCACCCCATGAGCCCCAGGCCATTGACCAATTGCCTGGTTCGGTGACACTTTCTTTTAATTCAACTCCGATTTCATCTGAGGATGCGGGATTTCTTGATGCGCCGCCTTGGTATCCGAATCCACGAACATAACCTGCTGATGAGCCTCCATCGAGGTTTCGGAAGCGCGGAACGTAGATGCCGTTTGGTCTGCGTCCGAAGGTATATTTATCTTGAAATCCATCGTAATCTCCATATGCGCCAACTCCATAGTGGTGGTCCATCAGATTATGTCCCACTTGTTCGCTGCTATTACCAAATCCATTTGGGAAGGCATCTGAAACAGAGTTTAATAAAATCTGTGTTGTGCCCAATGTTGATGCATTGAGGAATACGATTTTAGCGAAATATTCTTCCGTTTTGTTGGTTTCGGCATCGAGGATGCGTACACCTTTAGCGCGACCAGTTTCTTTATCGTATAACACTTCTGTTGTGATGGCGTTTGGTCTCAAGGTGAGGTTACCGGTTGCCGCTGCAGCAGGAAGTGTAGCTGAATTCGAGCTGAAATACCCTCCAAATGGGCATCCTTCGTGGCATTTGTTGCGAAACTGACATGGGCCCCTAGTCCCAATTTTAGCTGTATGGTTAGCGGCTCGACCAATAATCATTGGTCTACCCATTTTGGTTTTTAGGTTTTGAGCAACCATTTGCTCAAGGCAGTTCATTTCCATAGCCGGAAGGAATTCGCCATCGGGTAGATGTGTAAGTCCGTCTTTTGAACCACTTATTCCTGCAAATTTTTCTACATAGCTGTACCAAGGGGCGATGTCTTTGTATCGGATTGGCCAATCGGTGCCATGACCATCTTTTGCATTGGCTTCAAAGTCGAGGTCGCTCCAACGATAGCATTGGCGGCCCCACATGAGTGAACGGCCTCCCACGTGGTTTCCACGAATCCAATCGAATGGTTTTACTTGCGTGTATGGGTTTTCGACGTCATTTACGAAGAATTTTTTAGATACTTCATTGTATGCATAGCACTTGCTTTGGATGGGCGAGTTCTTTTTATCTTCCTGGGTTTTATTGTTATGGTGTTCAAGCTCCCAGGGGTCTTTTTCAGTGTCAGTATAGTCTTTTATATGTTCAACATTACGGCCACGTTCAAGGAGCAATGTTTTTAGTCCGTGTTCAGTAAGTTCTTTAGCTGCCCAGCCGCCTGAGATGCCCGAGCCTACTACAATAGCGTCGAAATGATTTGAAGATGGCATGTTGAATCAGTTTAATATTATGTTAGCATCATAGTGCTTTACAATATACAAAGAGTTTTATCAATTTGTAAATCCGGGAAACTAAATCGAGGTGTTTTTCTGATGAATGAGATTCAACTCCTGTTGTTGGGGTAGATTGCTCATTAATTTTGTCATTTGCCCCTCTTCAATTATATTTGCAGTCCTGCGAAAGCAGGGGATAGTGCGGTATCCCGACCTTGGTCGGGAAATGGACTGAAAATAAATGGTGTCGTATCCCGACCTTGGTCGGGAAATGGACT
>CAJBBV010000008.1 GCA_903951405.1 uncultured bacterium | reverse complement strand
CCATCATCTGATGGCCTAAAAGTAAAGCTGATACTAGATAGTTTAATTGAAGGAAATATACATGAAATAAAACTCGCTAACATTCAGTCAATAGAAAAACTTGCTCTACTCCATAATACTGGATATTATACATTGAATAATATTCCACAAGGTGAGAAAACCTTACTAAGTGAAGAATACAAAGTAAAGATGCAACATCATCAATCAACTAAAATAATCCCTTCAAAAACATCAACAGTATCAAGCCCCAAAAGGCAATTAAAAATGCCAGCTGATTGGACACAACCTGATATGGTTTTAAAAATTAGTACTAAGCCTGGATTAAAATTTGATATACCGATGTTTGAAATTAAAGCAGGATCAAAAATAAGATTGGTCTTTAATAATAATGATGATATGATGCACAATGTTGTAGGGGTTATGCCTGGCACTGCAGATGAAGTAGCAGATCTTGCTATAAAACTTGGCCTAAAGGGTTCTCAAATGAATTATGTTCCTAAGTCAGCTAATGTTATATTTAATACAGCACTACTCCAACCACATTCTTCAGAATCGA
Source organism: uncultured bacterium (assembly GCA_903951405.1). Lineage (GTDB taxonomy): Bacteria > Bacteroidota > Bacteroidia > Chitinophagales > Chitinophagaceae > Pollutibacter. The sequence continues at coordinate 19,669 of CAJBBV010000008.1, read as the reverse complement.
TTTACTTTATTGCACCAACAAAACCAGGAGAATATACCTTCATGTGTACATACCCAGGACATGGATCTGTCATGAGAGGAATGTTGAAAGTGGTACAATAAAATAATTGGTAATTTATCGAAAAAGGATAGGGTCAATCCCTGACCGTTTCAACGTCAAAAATGAAAAATGTAGGCAATTGACTAAGGTGTTTTCGACAAGTGAAATCTGAGTAAACTCACTAAATTTCCTGCCTCTAAAGTCTATCCTCTGTCCACTAATGTCTAACCTGAATAAACTACCTTTGGCATATGGATAAAAGGCTTTTTTTACTCGATGCATTTGCCCTCATTTTTCGTGCTTACTATGCGTTAATTAGAAGTCCACGCATTACCAGTAAAGGGAAAAATACCAATGCGCAATTTGGATTTACCAATGCATTGATAGATTTATTAAATAAGCAGAAACCAAGCCATATAGCCATTTGCTTTGATACAGCAGCACCAACCGAAAGGCATACAGATTTTCCAGACTATAAAGCCAATAGACAAGAAGCACCAGAAGACCTCATCGCTTCACTACCAGATATAAAAAAAATCATCCAAGGATTTAATATCCCCATTATAGAAACAGACGGATTCGAAGCAGATGATGTTATTGGAACACTAGCAAAACAAGCTGAAAAAGAGGGATATGAAGTTTTCATGGTAACACCGGATAAAGACTATGGTCAACTTGTATCTGAAAATATCAAAATATATAAGCCCCCATATCAAGGAGGCGACTTTGAAATTATTGGCCCTAAAGAAGTATGTGAAAAATGGAACATCGAAAATGTTTCGCAAGTCATTGATATACTTGCCATGATGGGTGATGCGGTAGATAATATACCGGGTATCCCAGGGATTGGAGAAAAAACAGCTGCAAAACTTCTCGCAGAATATGGAACAGTTGAAAATGTTCTAGAAAATGCCAATAATATCAAAGGTTCAATGGGTGAAAAAGTTAGGCAAGGAAAAGATCTTGCCATGATGAGCAAAAAACTCGCCACCATCATCACATCAGTTCCGGTAAACTTTCATGAAGGAGAATTTCTATTGAAAGAAGTAAATAAAGAAGCGCTCAAAGAAATCTTTAGCGAGCTAGAATTTAGAACAATTGGTAAACGAATTCTTGGTGAGGATATCCCCATAGCAGGCCCAGTTGAGAAACAAGGAACAACTGTACAAGGAGATCTATTTGGAGGATCAACAACTGTTGCATCAACAAATGTTGAAAATGCAAATGAGGAAGAAAATACTGGAGATATATCAGCTGATAAAAATATAAACAATACCCCGCATCAGTATGATCTTATTGATTCTCCTGAAAAAATAGATCAATTAATTTCATCACTACGTAATGAAAAAGAAATTTGTTTTGACACAGAAACAACTGGTCTTGATGCCAATCAAGCATCAATTGTAGGTATGAGTTTTTCAGTGAAAGAAGGAACAGCTAGTTATGTTGCATGTCCAGAAGACAAAAACGAATTAAAAAACATACTTGATAAATTCATTCCATTATTTAACAATCCATCCATAACATGGATTGGACAAAATTTAAAATACGATTTACTCATATTAAAAAATATTGGAATTGAATTAGCCGGAAATATATTTGATACGATGCTAGCCCACTATGTCATTGAACCGGAAGGGAAGCGCAGTATGGATCTATTGAGTGCAAAATACCTTGGTTACGAAACTGTCAAAATCACAGAACTTATTGGCAAAAAGGGAAAGAACCAAGGGAGTATGCGTGATGTAGAAATTGAAAAAATAAAAGAATATGCTGGAGAAGATGCTGACATAACACTACAACTAAAAAATATTTTCACTCCCGAATTGAAAAAAAAGGAAGTCGAAAAAATATTTAATGAGGTAGAGAGTCCACTCGTTAAAGTACTAGCTAATATGGAATTCGAAGGGGTTAGGGTGGATACCGATTTTCTTAAAGAGTACTCAAAAGAATTAGATAAAGAAGCAAAAATCGCAGAAGAGTCTGTCTATAAAATAGCAGGAGTTCGATTTAATCTTGCTTCACCAAAACAACTTGGTGAAGTATTGTTTGAGAAATTAATGCTTGACCCTAAAGCAAAAAAAACAAAAACAGGTCAGTATGCAACTGGAGAAGATGTTTTGCAAAAACTTGCACATCAATTTCCTATCGTATCCGATATTCTTGCATTCCGAGAATTAACAAAATTAAAATCAACTTATGTTGATGCATTGCCTTTATTGATTAATCCAAAAACTGGACGTGTACATACAACCTATGCGCAAGCAGTAGCCGTAACAGGTAGACTATCAAGTACTAATCCAAATCTGCAAAATATTCCAGTTAGAAGTGATCGTGGTAAAGAAATAAGAAAAGCATTTATCCCTAGGGATAATGACCATGTATTAATATCGGCAGACTATTCGCAAATAGAATTAAGAATTGTAGCTGCTATTAGTGGAGACACAAACATGTGTGATGCATTTAAAATGGGGAAAGATATACATACAGCTACTGCTGCTAAGGTATATGGTGTCAACGAAGAAGATGTTACAAAAGAGATGCGGTATAAAGCAAAGAGTGTCAATTTTGGAATTATATACGGGCAAGGTGCATTTGGTTTAGCTGAAAATTTAGCCATCAGCAGAACAGAAGCTAAAACCATTATCGATAATTATAAAAAAGAATTCCCCGGTATAACTCATTACATGGAATCAACAATTCAATTTGCAAAGGATAATGGATATGTAGAAACCTTGATGGGAAGAAAAAGATGGTTAAGAGATATTAACTCATCGAATTTTACTGTTCGTGGCTTTGCTGAACGAAATGCGATTAATTCCCCGATACAAGGATCAGCAGCAGACATGGTTAAACTTGCTATGATTAAAGTTCATCAGGCAATCATAAACCAAAAGCTAAAAAGTAAAATGATTTTACAAGTACATGATGAATTAATATTCGATACATTAAAAAGTGAAGCAGAAGAAATGAAATCACTCATCATAGAAAATATGGAAAATGCTTTACAGCTCCCTAATCATGTTCCGGTAATTGCAGAAGCTGGCATAGGCGAAAATTGGTTAGTTGCCCACTAACAAAACTCTTACTGAACATGATTCTTACGAGCAATGAATCATAAAATTAAACTATGATCACACATTTATTCGTTTGGTGGTTTAAATTTAAAGGGTGGAAAATTTCAGGAATTGTTCCACATGAGATTCAAAAAGCTGTTGTTATTGCAGCTCCTCATACGTCTAATTGGGATTTTATTTATGCACTAGCCGTATTTAAATTACTGGGCTTAAATGTAAAATACCTTGCTAAGAAAGAATTATTCACTTTCCCTCTTAGTATTCTTTTAAAAAATACAGGTGGAGTACCTGTTGAACGGAATAAAAGTCAAAGCTTAACTGATGCAATCATCAACAAATTCAACAATTTTGATAAACTCCTTGTTATTATACCGGCTGAAGGTACTCGAGGGAAAGTAGAAAAATGGAAAAGTGGGTTTTACTATGTTGCCGTAGGGGCAAATGTTCCTGTATTACCAGGGTTTTTAGACTATAAGAATAAAGAAGCTGGTTTTGGAGAGCCGATATACTTATCAGGAGATAAAGTAGCCGATATGAATAAGTTAAAAATGTTTTATAAAACTAAAGAAGCGAAATACCCAGAATTATTTAATATTGAATCCATAAAAATTGATTGATTATAAAAGCGAAATGAATACGTTTATTAAATTTTTTACACTCACAGGATCACGCTACTTTATTCTAGCAGGTATATTTTTCTATACCTTCTATGTTTTGCTTTATAAAACAATCAATCATAAAAAAATACAAACAAACATCCCAGGTAAACGAGATTACATAAGAGAAATAAGCTACTCTATAATCACACTCATTATTTTCTCACTTATACCGACCATTTTCATTGGAAATCCAGATATAGCCTCAGGCACTCTTTTATATAAAAAAATTGAAGAAAAAGGCTGGGTCTATTTTATACTAATATTCCCAATCATGATTTTTTTACACGATACCTATTTCTATTGGACACACCGATTGATGCACCATAAGTCAATTTTTAAGATATTCCATCTTGTACATCATAAATCAACAAATCCATCACCTTGGGCTGCCTATGCATTCCATCCATTGGAAGCATTGGTAGAAGCCGGAATTTTCGTGGTTTTTTTATACGTATTACCAATGCATCAAATTCATTTTTTTGTTTTCTTCTTTTTTACAATTCTCTATAACGTATATGGTCATTTAGGATGGGAACTTTATCCAAAAGATTTTAACCAAAGTAGAATAGGAAAATGGATCAATACATCCGTTAGCCATAACCAACATCATCAATATTTCAAAGGAAATTATGGCCTATACCTTCTTTTCTGGGACCGAATGATGGGAACGATAAGAGAAGATTATGATGAGACTTACAAGAGGATAACAAACACATGAACCCACTTATAATTTATTGCTACGATGCATATTGCGGGTGGTGTTATGGATTCAGTCCAGTCATCAAGAGTCTTTATAAAAAATACCATACTCAATTTGATTTTGAAACTATTTCAGGAGGAATGATTCCAATTGAGTCATCACAACACATAGGTACAATTGCCCCATATATTTTAGATGCCTATAAAACTGTCGAAGAAACAACCGGTGTTAAATTTGGAGAAGATTATTTATGGCATATTAAAAATCCTGATCTAAGTGATTGGTACCCAAATTCAGAAATGCCAGCCATTGCAATGGCTATTTTCAAAGACATATATCCTCGAAACACCATAGAATTTGCTGCAGATTTGCAATTTTCATTGTATGAAGAAGGACGTGATTTGACAGACCCAGAAGCATACCGACATTTATTGGTTAAATACGACATGAATGAAGATGAATTTTATTCAAAACTTAAAGATCCAGCGTATAAAGAAAAAGCATACTATGATTTTTCTCTCATCAAACAATTAAAAGTAAACGGCTTCCCAACAGCGTTTCTTCAACTAGATGAATCAAAATTATATATGATTACCAGAGGATATAGCTCACTCGAAACGATAGAAAAAAGAATTAGTGATATTCTAATCGAAAATAAATTTCAATAAATTGGTCGTACCTTGCGGTCTCTTAAAAACATAGCCTATTATGGAATACAACAAACTCATTTCAGTAACCGGATTTTCAGGACTTTTCGAATTAGTTAGTAGTAAAACAGATGGAGCGATCATAAGATCACTAGAAGATGATACAACTAAATTTGTATCAAACAGGCAACATCAATTTTCACATCTTGAATCGATAGAAGTATATACGGATGATGATAACGTAAATCTTGCGGACATATTCAACGCAATGGCTGAATTGAATTTAGAGCTCCCGTCAGAAAAAGACAATAAAGCAATTCGTGCTTACTTTGAAAAAGTATATCCTAAAATGGATTTCGAGAAGGTATACAACAGTGACATGAAAAAAATGGTGCGCTGGTTTACATTAATAAAAAAACATGAGATTGAAATTAAGCTGACTGAGCTTGAGGAAGAAGAAAATGATGAACAAAAAGAAAATTAATTTTAGTTAATAGATTAATGTTGAACTCATGCCATACAGTGCGGATATTAAAAAACTAGAACATTATTTTCTTCCGAAAGAATTTACACTATCCAATTGGGAAAGCTTAGAGCCATATTTTATTCAACTTAATGAAAGACCATTAAACTCAGTATCTGATCTTGAACAATGGATGAAAGATATGAGTGAAGTTGAAGCATTCGTTAGCGAAGATGCCTGTTGGAGACAAGTTAGAATGACATGCGATACTGAAAATAAAAGTTTAGAAGAAGCCTTCAACTTTTTTTTCATGGAAATTCAACCGAAGATTCAACCCTACGCAGACCTCCTCAATAAGAAACTTATAGATTGCCATTTCACTAAAGACATTAATCAACAAAAATATTTCACGTATTTACGATCTGTTAGAAAAAGTATTGAACTATTTAGAGAATCCAATATTCCACTTCAATCTGAAGTAAGTGTATTGCAACAACAATATGGTGCAATTGCTGGTAAAATGATGATTGAACAAGATGGTAAAGAATTCACATTGCAGCAAGCTGCAAAATACTTAGAAAGTGAAAACAGAGAAATACGTGAAACTGTTTATAAAAAAATTGCTACTAGAAGATTAGAAGACAAAGAACCTCTCAATGATTTATTTTCTAAACTCATTGAAAAAAGGCATCAAATAGGATTAAATGCCGGATTTGAAAATTACCGTGATTATAAATTTGCAGAAATGGGGCGCTTCGACTATACCCCTGAAGCCTGCTACCAATTTCATGAAGCAGTAAAAAAAGAAGTAGTCCCTTTAGTTGATCAAATATATACTGATCAGAAAAATCGACTAGGATTAGAGAGCATGAAGCCATGGGATACTGAAGCAGAACCCGCCGGCATTAAACCTTTACGCCCTTTTGCTGACGGAAATGATCTTCTAACAAAATCAATTATATGCCTTGATGAGTTAAATCCATTTTTTGGAGATTGCTTAAGAAAAATGAAAGAACTCAACCACCTTGATTTAGATAGTAGAAAAGGAAAATCGCCCGGTGGCTATAATATGCCATTGGCTGAAAGTGGTGCCCCTTTCATATTTATGAATGCAGCAGGACAAATGTCTGATTTAACTACCATGGTGCACGAAAGTGGTCATGCCATTCATTCTTTTCTTTCACATCCACTAGAACTGACCGGATTTAAAGAGTATCCAACAGAAATGGCTGAGGTTGCTAGCATGTCGATGGAACTGTTTACTATGGACCATTGGGATATTTTCTTCAATGATGAAGAAGAAATGAAAAGAGCAAAACGTCATCAACTTGAACGAGTAATTACTATCTTCCCATGGATAGCAACAATTGATAAATTCCAACACTGGGTATACGAACATCCAACTCATTCGTTGGAAGAAAGAAGAGAAAATTGGCTTCGCATACTAAATGAATTTTCATCAAACTCAATAGATTTTAGCGAGCTGGAAAAATTCAGATCGTATAGTTGGCAGAGACAACTCCATTTATTTGAAGTTCCATTCTATTATATCGAATATGGCATCGCACAACTTGGCGCCATCGGTATGTGGAAACAATACAGGGAAAATAAAGAAAAGGCCTTGGAAAATTATATTACTGGGCTAAGCCTAGGCGGTACAAAAACGTTACCCGAATTATACCATGCTTCGGGAATCGACTTTGATTTTTCACCTGAAAAAATTAGTGAATTGATGCTTTTTGTTAAAAAGGAGCTGGAATCTCTCTGATATACCACTTTTATGGTATGCCCCAAACTTGTTTGAACCTGATTAGCTAGATATCTTCATATAAGAAAATTCTAACTCAGAATAAAGAAGCTACTAATCAGAGCCTTAACGAATGTCCCGGTGTTTTTACATTGGGACTTTTTTATGCCCTACATAATTTGCAAATACCATTGACTACCATATTAATTTCCTTCATCGAATACCCATTAGGAAGTGTAATAGCAGGAATCATAACATCATCTAAGCAAAGTGTACGTCCACATTGATCACATAAAAAATGAACATGATTATCATGATGATGACCTGAAGAAATACAGTCATCACTACATAAGGCATATTTGATGGTATTATCCGTTGTAGGAATAGTATGAATAATACCCCTATCTAAAAATGTCTGCAATGTTCTATAAATAGTTACTCTATCATATTGATCTGCCAATTTCTCTATATCCTGATGAGCCAATGCAGTTGAAGCAGATAAGAAAACATCAAGAATTTTTTTTCTACTTGAGGTTATACTCAAAGCACTACTCTTCAATATAGATTCCGCTTGATTTACCACCTTATTCAGCAATTAGTTCAGAAATATCATGAATAAGTTGCTCTACCTCATCTTTTTTTATCCCATCATAAACACCCCTAACTCGTCCTATCCGATCAACCAAGGTAAAAAATTGAGTATGTAAAAACTGCTCATCAATATTCTTAGAATTGTTCTTGGGGTCATCGAGCATATAACTTTCTCGCGCGGCTTTATAAAGTGCTTCTTTACTGCCTGTAACAAACCACCAGTTTTTTGAATTAGCCCCCATTGAGTCTGCATAATGCCTCATCACTGGCAATGAATCTGTTTCAGGATTTACTGTATGCGAAATCACTAGAAAATTTGAGTCAGACTTAAATCGTTCATAAATAGCTTTCATATTTTTATTCATCTTCGGGCAAATTCCCTTGCATGAAGTAAAAAAATATTCAGCAACATACACTTTGCCTTGTGTTTGCTGCTCGGAAACCATGGTACTATCCTGCTTCAAGAATGAAAAATGCTGAACAGTGTTTAATACAGGGAGTTTCACCTTGGCAAAATCAGTTGTATACATCATTACCCCATAAAACACTGCAAAGAGTAAACCAAAAAAAATCAGATAAACGATTGCCTTTTTACTCATACCACGATTTATTCTGCAAAAATACAGCAGGTAAAGTTAATATACTTGAACTGTAGAATGCAACTTTGTTGCAAAATACTTAAATTTGCACTCCCTCTTATGTTAAAGATAAATTACGATAGACTTGGAATAGTGGCTAGTATAGTATGTGCAATTCATTGTACACTATTGCCATTAGTGATTTCGACTCTTCCCATCCTTGGATTAAACCTCATTAACAACCTATTTTTTGAGGTTTCTATGATTCTAATTTCCTTATTAATTGGGATTTATTCCCTTAGGCATGGTTTCACAAAACACCACCATAAAGTGAGGCCAATTTTACTTTTCACGCTAGGCATGTCTTTCTTGATTCTAAAACAGGTATTTCACCCACATCAAATTTGGTTTTTAGCTCCTGCAGTTGTGTTAATCATTTCGGCACATTACATCAACTTAAGGCTTTGTAGAAAAGTAGCCCACGATCATGGTGAGCACTGCAGTCACTAATATTCTTAAGTAAAGAAATTAGTTGAATACATAGGAATATTTTAAATTGTTATTAAAAGCAAAACACTTTCATATGATTTCAAGAAGACATCTACTGAAGCAACTTTCTTTGATAACGGCAGGTACAGCCTTATTGGCTGATGCATCAGCAATTACATTTAGTAAGAAAAGAAAAATTGGAATCCAATTGTATACCCTAAGAAATGAAATTGAGAAAGATCCAAAAGGGGTACTAAGAAAACTGGCTGCACTTGGATTTGAAGAAGTTGAAAATTATGGGTACAATGGTAAATTCTTCGGAATGGAACCTGCTGAATATAAATCTCTTTTATCAGAGTTGAGGTTAACTGCACCATCTGGTCACTACCTCTATGGTAACTTCGGGAATAAACAAATCCCAGGAACTATATTACATGGTTGGGATAAAGCTATAGAAGATGCTGTTGCAATAGGTCAACAATATATGGTAGTAGCATACCTTATGCCTGATGAAAGAACATCCATCAATGATTATAAAAAAATTGCTGCTGATTTAAATGTTGCTGGGAAAAAATGCCAGGATGCAGGAATTCAACTTTGTTATCATAATCATGATTTTGAGTTTCAGGAAATCGACGGACAACTTCCATTTGATATTCTAACAAAAGAAACAGATTCTTCCTTGGTTAAATTTGAATTGGATCTTTATTGGGTTAGTAAAGCCGGGAAAGACCCAATTACTTTATTTAATCAACTCAAAGGAAGAGTAGCACTATGGCACGTGAAAGATATGGACAACACATCAAAGAAAAATTTCACAGAAGTTGGCAATGGTGTAATTGATTTTTCAACCATTTTCAAAAATGCAAAAGTATCTGGGATGAAGCATTTCTTTGTTGAACAAGATGAATGCCCTGGATCTCCTTTTGTTAGTGTAGAAAAAAGCATCACCTATATAAAAACATCATTATTAACATATTTGTAATTGAATGAAAATATTTAATATTTCATTTGCGGTTATATTCATCCTCTTTGCATTACTCCAATATAATGATCCAGATCCTTATCTATGGATACCGATATATGGATATGCAGCTATCGTATGTATCCTTAATGCAGTAAATAAGTACGATAGATTTGCACATATCGCTGGGATAATTTTCTGTATAGGATTTGGGATAAAGCAACTCTTTGTAAGAGATGGTGTTTTAGATTGGATCAGAAGATATGATACTGAAAATCTAGTTCAAAGTATGAAAGCAACAAAGCCTTGGATCGAAAATACCAGGGAATTTGGAGGATTGATAATCATTGTACTTGTTCTCCTAATAAACATTAGCACACATAAAAAAGCCGGAGCTAAATAGCATCCGGCTTTTTACGTTCAATATCAATTTACTTCCCTGTCATAAACTTCATGGAAACCAAAGCGAATTTTTGAGTTTCACTTGCGTCAGCTTTTTCAATTTTCATAAATAAGCTTGTTGACTTACTTGGAAGATTTTTAAGTGGCACTATAATTTCTGATGTCTTTTTAGAAACATCGGGACCCATAAAGACTTCTCCAATCTTTGTACCCTTAATATCATCCACATACCAACTTATTTTATATCCCTTATCTGGGGATGCATCAATATCATAAGCCAGTTCAAGGGCAGTGACATCTTTCAAATTAAGGTGATCAAATTTTAACCAGCCTGACTCACCATTCAAAATCGCAAAATGATTCCCATCATCTTCATTTACATCAATCCCTTCAGCATCAGTCTTTGATTCTACCCCAACAATTGGACTTTTCATCATCGCAACAGACACACTAGTAAGTGGTTTAATTCCCTTTGACCCTTTATCAGTATATGTTGCAGTAATCTGCATCATGTTATCTCTCCCCATTTCTTTTGATGTAGCTGTAACCTGGCCTTTTGAAGGAAGTGTTGCAGCTTCTTTCTTATTCAAACTCAAAATCCAATTAACAATAAGATTGAGGTCTTCCTTCTTGATATCAGGATGAGCCGACATAGCATTTTCACTCCAAACACCGCTCCCACCTTTAATGATTTTATTACTTAGATAGGCATGTGCTTTAGGATCATTTTCATATCGCTCAGCAATCAGTTTATATGCTGGCCCGACAGAACGATCATTTTCTTTATGACATACTTTACAATCAAGAATAGCAGCAAGGTTTCTTCCTTCCATCAGTGCTGTTACCTGCTGATGGCCTACCACCTGGGCATTATCAGGGCCACTCACATAATCTACTTTTACATAAATTGATTTGGGATCAATCCCACCTGATGTAGTTGAACCATCCTCCTTATCTTTTACATTTACATTATACGATACAGGAACACCAGGCAAATAAAAGTTATTATCAGCTTCGATTTTTACATCAACAACTGGCAATTCATTTCCTGCAAATACTTTGATTACTTCACTTTTAGTTGATGCCCCTTTTGAATCTTTTGCTATAAAATAAACAGCGTATTCTCCTGGAGTAGTAAATGTAAACGTCGATTTATTTGAGGCACTAGGTTTCAACGCCTGTTTCCCAAAATACCATGTATAAGTGAGCGGGTCATTATCAGCATCCTTAGTCCCAATCCCATTAGCTTTAATTGTAAAAGGTACTGAACCAGAAACTCTATTTACAGTTAATTTAGTTTTTGGAGCACGATTCCCTCCATTATAGTCTATTCTTGAAAGAGCAGCATCTGGATTTTTAGTAAACCAACCTGAACCATATTCCAAGACATAAAAACGACCATCTGGACCTACTTCAATATCAATAGCACTATTAAACGTAGTATGTTCCATGAACGGTTCCATCTTCTGATAATTTCCTTCTTCATCCATGGTAACCATTTTCATCCACCCTCTAATCCATTCATAGAATAACAACTTATCGTTATAGTAATCAGGATAACGAGTTTCTTTTGGATAAAATTCTGAATGGTATATTGGACCCGCCATGGCATTTCTACCGCCAGTTCCAACCTCAGGAAAATCAGGTGATGCAGCATATGGATACCATATAAATGGTGAACTTACTGGAGGTAATTCAGTTAAACCGGTATTATTTTTAGAGGTATTAATTGGCTTCTTAGGATCAAAGTAATCTCCAATTTCACCTGTCTCATAATTAAAATTGCGGTAAGGAAAATTATTCCCAATAAAAAATGGATACCCGAAATTACCTGGCTTGCGTGCTTGATTTAGTTCATCATACCCTCTTGAACCTTTAACATTAGGACTTTCTTGTCCAGCATCGGGACCCACATCACCCCAATACAGAAATCCTGTTTTTTTGTCAACAGAAATCCGATAAGGATTGCGTGTGCCCATGGCATAAATCTCTGGTCGAGTTTTAGGCGTACCAGGTTTAAAAAGATTTCCCTCAGGAATTGAATACGATGCATCGGGATTAACTTTTATACGAAGTACTTTCCCTCTTAAATCATTTGTATTCCCAGAACCCCTTCTTCCATCATATTGCTCAAAACCTGCTCGATTATCAATTGGGCCATAACCCTCTAATTCATATGTTGAATTGGGCTGATTAAATGGTGTTGTATTGTCGCCTGTAGATAAATAAAGTGAACCTTCCGGACCAAAAGTAAGTGAACCTCCTGTATGGCAACAGATTTCCCTCATAGAACCTACATCCAATATCTTTTTTTCTGATGCAAGATCAAGCTTTCCATCTTTAAATGTAAAACGTGATAAACGATTTGCAGCAGTATCTTTCGTGGCGTAATAGAGATAGATATAATTATTATTCGCAAAGTCAGGATCTACGGTTACACCCATTAATCCCTCTTCAGCATTAGCGCCTTTATCAGTTGATTTATAATATAAATCAATCTTTGCAAGCTGTGTAACTTTTTTAGTACTATTAGTATACAATAAGATTTCACCTTTCCGTTCAACAATAATGATATCTAAATTTGGAAGGATTGCCATTTCTGTAGGTTCATCAAATACGCCTCCTCCAGCTAGATTAGTTTTTGAAAAACGATCCTCATCGGGAACTAGCTTTGATTTTACTTTAGAATAATCCAACTTGACGTTTTTGCCCATGGCATACTGAATACCACCTAAAATATGTTTCAAATACATAGGTTCTGCGAACGATTCATCGGTATGACCGAGTTCTGTATAAAAAGCGCGTCCACCATCATATTCATGGTACCATGCCATAGGATGGCTATCTCCATTACTTCCACCTTCATATGATTTTTCATCAATGCTGATCAGGACATTTACTTCAGTACCTGGAGCTTTTTTAAAATTATACCACTCGTCAAACCGTTCCCATACAGCAGGCAAATGAGTAGTGCTAATATGTGTTCTATCATGTACAATCAACTTTGCCATTTGCTGACTTGGATGACTTTTAAAATAGGCTCCCGAAAGTTTACCATACCAAGGCCAATGGTATTCGCAATCTGTAGCAGCGTGAATTCCCATATAACCTCCACCAGCTTGGATATAACGTTCAAATGCAGCTTGTTGATAATCATTCAACACATCACCAGTTGAACTTAAAAAAACAACAGCACTATATTTCTTCAAATTAATTTCTGTAAATGCTTTGGCATCCTCAGTTGTATCTACGGAAAACCCATTTTGACTTCCCAACTTCTGGATGGCAATTTTTGCAACATCAATAGAGCTATGCCTAAAACCAGCTGTTTTTGAAAATACTAATACACGGTTTTGTGAAAAAGCAGACATTGAAATGAATAAAATCAATGACAATAAACCAGATTTTACGTTTAACATGTTGTGGGACTTTATTTTAAAATATCGAAAGATGAATTTAATACTTTTTGACATTATATGATTCAGCTATAAAAAATAGACTCTTAAAATTTATTCTTGATTTAATAAACAAAAAGCCACAAGGTTAGTCCTTGTGGCTTTTAAAAAAAGAAACTAAATATTATCTAGAGTTCTTTTATCTTGATATTCTTATACCATACTTGGTTACCATGATCTTGAAGCGAAATACGTCCAGACTTAAATGAGCCAAAACCAGTCATTTTTGCAAATTTACTTCCTGCAAGCATCTTATTCCATTCATCATTCCACCTAGTTGTAGTAACCACCGTTTCGCCATTTAGGATTAATGTCAAGGCATCATCTTTTATAATAATTTCTGCATGATTCCACTCTCCAACAGGCTTAACAGTTTCTCTTTTGCAAGAAATTAAATCATACAAATCTCCAGCACGGTGTTTTATAATTTGTCCATCAGAATGTTTATCATTATCCAATACTTGCATTTCCAATCCGGTAAAATAAGATTGTGGATATTTTGCTTCTTCTTGCACGCCAAAAATGATACCACTATTACCACCTTCTGAAATTTTCCAATCAATCATAAAATGATAATTTGTATACACAGCATCTGTTGTAATATCGCCACCAGGTCTTAGTGCAGATGTTTTTTCTGTAGATGGGATTAACGTCAATGCACCATCTTGTACTTGCCATGCAGTTCCGTCACCTTCATTACCATATATATGCCATCCTTTTTTTGATTTTCCATCAAATAATGTCTTCCAACCTTTAGACATACTTGCATCTGTAGAAGCTGAATATTTTTTTATTGAAGACTTACCATGATTAGTTGGCAAATTTGAATTGAACATTAATGATGCGAGAGCAACTGTAATTAATAATTTCATGTTTGTATTTATTTATTCATTGATAATATATACGATACCATTGCTTCTGCATCTTCTGAACTTAACGCAGGATGAGCCGCCATAGGAATTTCACCCCATACGCCTTGACCACCTTTCATTACTTTCGATGCCAAGTTTTTTACATTTTTATCATTGTTTTCATACTTCTTAGCTACCTCTTTATAAGCAGGACCTATTAGTTTTGTATCATCTTTATGACATGTTCTGCAATCAGATCCTTCGATCAACGCTTTACCATCTTTTTTTGCAATTGGAGCAGCCTCAACTTTTGTTTCAGTTTCCTCAGTAGATGCATTACTAATTGGTTTTGCTTCAGCGGTCTCTTTGTTTTCGCCACCACCACAAGCATAAAGGCCTGCGGCTACAATCATTGTTAATAGTACTTTTTTCATTGTTTGTTTTTTCGTTTTTATAATCAGATACCTAAAATTGATCTATTGAATTTTTCATTGCTTCCTGTTGAAGCAAAATCATCAAATGCTTTTTCTGTTACACGTATTATATGATCTTGAATAAAGATAGCGCCTTCTTTCGCGCCATCCTCAGGATGTTTAATAGCACATTCCCATTCTAATACAGCCCATCCTTTATAATCATAGCCAGTGAGCTTGCTAAAAATGGATTTAAAATCAACTTGGCCATCTCCTAAAGAACGGAAGCGGCCAGCGCGATCTATCCAATTTTGATAGCCACCATAAACACCTTGTTTCCCTGTAGGATTGAACTCAGCATCTTTAACATGGAACATCTTAATGCGTTCATGATAATAATCTATGTAAGTAAGGTAATCCATGCATTGTAAAACAAAGTGACTTGGATCGTATAGAAGACAAGCTCGTTTATGATTTTTTGTCTTTTCTAAAAACATCTCATATGATATACCATCGTGTAAATCTTCACCTGGATGAATCTCATAACATAAATCAACGCCATTATCTTCAAATACATCAAGGATAGGTAACCACCTTTTTGCAAGTTCAGTAAATCCAGTTTCGACAAGACCTGCTGGTCGCTGTGGCCAAGGATACACTGTATGCCAGAGCAATGCTCCACTAAACGTAGCATGTGCTTCTAATCCAAGATTAGCTGATGCCTTGGCAGCATATTTCAATTGTTGAACAGCCCATTTTGTTCTTGCCTTAGAATTACCCCTAACTTCCGCAGGAGCGAATCCATCAAACTGAGCATCATATGCTGGGTGTACCGCTACCAACTGTCCTTGTAAATGAGATGACAGCTCAGTTATTTCTAATCCAGCCTCTTTTACTATACCTTGAATTTCCTGAGCATAGGTTTTGCTCTTTGCAGCTTTTTCAAGATCAATACATCGAGGATCCCATGTAGGGATCTGAACACCCTTGAAACCCAATGATGCCGCCCATTTGCAAATGGATGATAAGTCATTGAAAGGAGCCTTATCCCCCATAAATTGAGCAAGAAATAATCCAGGACCTTTTATTGTTTTCATGTAATACTTAATTTAATTAAATAGTATGAGGAGTCCACTTTTGATCTGATTTTGAAGACGCAACGACATTATCGATAAATGCCATCCCTCTAATACCATCCTCTACACCCGGAAAATCAAGCATCTCAGCTGTTGGCTCAGTACCATCAATTTTGGCTCCGAGTGTAAAAGCAAAATTTCTATAGATATTGGCGAATGCTTCAAGATATCCTTCAGGATGTCCACCTGGAGTTCGTGAATTATGAACTGCAAAAGAGGAGAGCCTGTCTGCATAATTTCCTCCGGCCCTATAAATTTGAGTAGGTTGATCAAGCCATTTTACTAACATCGTATTAGGATCATGTTGTGCCCACTCAAGTCCACCTTTCTCACCATAGACCCTAATCTTAAGTGAATTCTCTTCACCTGCTGCCACTTGAGAAGCCATTAGGACTCCTGCTGCACCATGTTCAAGTTTCAACAATACGTTACCATCATCATCTAACATTCTGCCTTCTACCATTACATTTAAATCTGCACACAAATGGGTAATTTTTAAACCAGTTACATATTCTGCAAGGTGAGCAGCATGTGTTCCTATATCTCCCATACATCCACTTTTACCACTGCGTTTAGGATCTGTACGCCAAGCAGCTTGGGCATTCCCTTCGCGCTCTGAAAGTTTACTTAACCAACCTTGCGGGTATTCAACCCATACTTTCCTCACCTTGCCCAATTTTCCCTCTTTAATCATTTGACGGGCTTGCTTTACCAATGGATAACCTGAGTATGTATGCGTTAAACAAAGAATTCTACCAGTTTCGGCAGCCTTTTGTTTTAGTTGTTGTGCTTCGTCTAACGTAAAAGCAATAGGTTTTTCGATAACCACATGAAACCCATGATCCATAGCCATCATAGCCGGCGCAAAATGTGCAAAATTGGGTGTTACTATAGTTACAAAATCGATTCGCTTATCAGCAGGAAGTTGACTTTCGGTTGTAATCATTTCCTCATACGTAAGGTAGATTCTATCTTCTTCAAAGAACAAAGACTTACCTGAATCTTTTGCAATGTCTGGGTTAATGCTAAGTGCCCCACAGACTAAATCAATGAGTCCGTCCATGCCAACTGCATAGCGGTGAATCGATCCAATGAAGGCGTCTTTTCCTCCACCTACCATTCCCATTCTAAGTTTTCTGTTCATATTCGTAGTTTGAAAAAATCAAAAAATAAAGAGGTTTTAAAAATAATGAATTTAGTTTTAAGAATTCTCTTTATATTGAATTGCTTAAAAATAATTTTATTTGTTTTTTAACCAAAACCATCATCAAAACAACCCAATTATGAGCACAACGATTTCTAGTCAACCAGTTAATGCAAATCGCCTCTTTTTAGCGAGTTGCTTTGCCCTTATTACTACGGCATTTTCATTTAGTATCCGAGCAGGAATCTTAACACAGCTAGGTGCTGAATTAAACTTAGACACAGTACAATTAGGGCATATCAATCAAATGTGGTTCCTCGGATTTCCTATTTCGATGATATTGGGTGGTATATTTTATGCCAAAATAGGGCCGAAACTCATCATGCAAATTGCGCTAGTGGCACATACAATCGGCATCATAACAACCATTTATGCAAGCAATTATAATGTATTATTGATCTCAACCTTACTCATTGGATTGGGGAATGGCTGTACTGAAGCAGCTTGTAACCCAATGATTGCCGATGCATACAGTGGAAATGAATTTCACAGCAAGTTGAATCGCTTCCACATGTGGTTCCCTGGTGGTATTGTTTTAGGTTCATTAATTTCCAAATTTATGACCGATTCAAGCATGGCTTGGCAAGCACAAATTTGGGTGATTATGATCCCAACGATTATCTATGCGATCCTTTTCTACGGTCAAGCATTTCCAAAACCAAGGATTGCAGGCGATAACACCCTTGCAAATTTCAAGGCTATGTTGAATCCGCTCTATTTGTTCATGGCAGCATGCATGGCCTTAACCGCTATTTCAGAGTTTGGACCTCAACAATGGGTTGGACCAATTCTTGCAAAAGCAGGAGCAAGTCCAATGTTGATCTTAGCATTGGTAACTGGCCTAATGGCAGTAGGAAGGTATTTCGCTGGCCCATTGGTTAAAAAACTCAACACAGTTGGTGTGTTACTCGGTTCAGCCATTTTCGGGGTTATTGGAATTTACATGCTGAGTACAATGAGTGGATCGATGTTGTATGTAGCAGCTGTTTTCTATGCCTTGGGTATCTGTTATTTCTGGCCCAATATGCTTGGCTTTGTTGGAGAACATTTACCACAGACCGGTGCACTCGGATTATCCATCTTGGGTGGTATTGGGATGTTCTCTTCCTCTATGTTCCAACCTATTATTGGTGGATGGATAAAGGATAATAAAGTTGTTGCTGAAGCCAGTGGTTTAGTAGGTGATGCAGCAGATTTAGCTGCAGGACAATCCACCCTATCGAATATGCTACTTTTCCCTGCAATTCTAATTGTAGCATTTATTGGATTATACTTCTATTCAAAGAAATTGAAAAAAGCTTAATTAAACTTAATACGATTTATCAAAAGGGGGCAACTGCCCCCTTTTTAGTGTCTATTCACCCCCCCCCATTGAAGGTGCCATCGTCAATGGTTTTACCAATTGATTAGTATATGCATAGGCAACCAATCCAGCTACACTTTTTACATTCATTTTTTTCATAATTCGTTCACGATGACCTTCAATCGTTCGCTTACTAATTTCCAATTGATTCCCAATCTCCTGATTTGTACAATCCTCACAAACCAACTGGATAATTTTTTTCTCAGTTTCACTAAATAACATTTCAGGATTATGTAATGGATTTAGAGAAGTTTTTTGAAGCAACTGAAACATTCTCTTACTTGCAGATTCCGGAAAATACATACGACGATCTATCACTACAGTTTCTATGGCCTTATATAATTCATGCCTAGCAATATTTTTTTCTAAATAGCCCATTGCACCCGCTTGAAGCATTTTTATGATTATACTATCCTCTGTATTAAAGGAGAGTGCAATAACTTCAGTTGCTATACCTAACTTCTTTATAGCGTCAGTTGCTTCAATACCATTTACTACCGGCAGAACAATATCAACAATAACTAAATCAGGTTTTAACCTGCTCGTTTTTTCTATCAGCTCCTCACCATTTTTAGCTTCTCCTACTACTTTATATCCATCTTCAGATTCCAATGCAGCAATCATCCCATCTCTGTAAAAAGTAAGTTCATCAGCAACAATTATCGATATCTTTTCTCTATGCATATTTATTTATTGGTAGTATACCTTATTAGGTGAATAGATTGACTCTGCAGAAAATTTAAACTAATCTACTCTATAAAGATCAAAATCACAATAGAACTTCAAGTCTGTTTAATTCTTTAAAATAAATGAAATTAAGATCCCCTCTAGTAAAAGGTTCAATTGATTAAATAGATTATACCTAACCCAATTAAGTATTAATACTGAACT
>CAJBBV010000007.1 GCA_903951405.1 uncultured bacterium | reverse complement strand
TGTTTGGCTTACTCCTTCTTGTTGGATTGGCTCAAATTTACCCATACAATCAATAAAGAGTTTCTTTGGAAGCACTTTTTCCAAAGTTTCTCGGTCTGTAGGAAAATAGGCAGTGTGCTTGCTCGCGTTTAACTCGGTTATAGAATATTTAGG
Source organism: uncultured bacterium (assembly GCA_903951405.1). Taxonomy (GTDB): domain Bacteria; phylum Bacteroidota; class Bacteroidia; order Chitinophagales; family Chitinophagaceae; genus Pollutibacter. Next base: position 1,388 of record CAJBBV010000007.1, on the reverse strand, counting down.
CTACCATTCCAAACTTGAAGAATCTGTTCTCGCTATACTGAACTTTGTAGCAAAATCATCTGAAAGCTGCTGCAATGTTTGCTTATCCGCAATTAGTTGCTGACAAGCGACACCGAAATCAGCATCTATCGTTACACTTTTCTTTTTTGGAAACAGGGCACTTTGAGAGTGAGGAATGGTTTTGTCGTCGTGAAGTTTAACGTATCTTTCCACGAGCCAATTTTGGGCAACGATAAATATGAGTTTAAATCTGTCCATATTCTCGAAGTTGGTATTCAAATCTCTCTTACTAATGATTTTATTAAATGAATTGGTAGCAAGATATCCACTAGGTTCAGTGAGTTCGTTCAAAGGAAATTTGTTAAATTCATTCATTTGCTCCGCACTTGCAGCGTTATGAAAAAAGGATTCCAGTATCCTAACATACTTAGAGAACTCAGCGACCTCCCTTTGATAAATCTTAACGTTAGCTGCCGTCATTTCTCTTGAATTTGGTTTTGAAATTTCTAAAGAAGCTTTTGGCATATTTGTTCAATGTGGATTACGAAAGCAAAAAGCTACACTATTTGATTTGAATTTGTGAAGCTGTGGTGCATAACATACTGCGCTAAAAACAAATCACTGGAGCAGGTTGGAGTCTTGAGAGGTTTCTTTTTAGCGCAGTACGTTATGCACAAAGTGTTCTCTTACATAAAATAATTCTATGGACTCAACGCTTGAGAAATTGCTGGATGATGCTTTGGGCCGTAAGCGAAAACAATGTTCGCACCAAACTGTATATTCTCACGATATTATCAAGCTATGGCTGAAGTCTGCTATTGAGGAAGTCAATGTTCCCTGGGACGTTGTTATACCAGTATTTAAAAGTAAACAAGAAAATCGAAAAGCATTATCCTTATGGCCAAATAAAAAAACTTTCAATGCTGTTCAACAGTGGCTTCTTAGACATGATTGCAAAGATCCAAAAGATTTCGTTGATGGAGCGTGTGAACCTCTCGCACTATATCTTAGTTCCTCTATTTTAAGTTCGATAGTAGATGGATCCTTTCTCGATGTGATGCACAGTAATGAGATCGCAAAGACAACTCTGAAAGAAATGAAACCAGAAGAAGCTGCAAAAACTGTTTTCGCAAAATTTATTAATAATACAAGCACTTTTATGATCTGGGATCCAACTAACCAAGGTGCATACGGAGATTACCTTTTCGGAAATGAAGTAATGAAAGCAAAGGTAATTTCAGCTTTACAAACCGTTTCCTCCAGTTTCTACATGCCATTGTACGTGTTGAGTTACTTATATGATACTGAGGAACTCACCCATGCAGAATTGCTTGCAAGTAAGGAAGAATCTGCTCAATATAGTCTGCATGCAGTAGGATTAGTCTTTG
>CAJBBV010000006.1 GCA_903951405.1 uncultured bacterium | reverse complement strand
CATTTTCACTGTTCTGTATGCTGATAATAAAATGGCCTTATTATGGCTTGGCGTAGCCCATCAGTTTACTGCAATGGTATTGGTGTTGGTTATGGTGGGGATGGTTTATCTTATTAGAGGAAATAGGCAATAGGAGAGAGGCAATAGGAGAGAGGCAATAGGCAAGAGTAAATACAGCGCTAAGCGTTTAGCGTAAAGCGATTAACTCACAGCGAAAAGGGATTAACCCCCAACCTCGAACTCCCAACTCATGTCGTTTTGCGTTCAGCGTCCAGCGATTTTATTCTCACTCCGCATTAAACTCAATCGGGTATTGAAGCAAATTTTTTAATTGAGAAAGTGTAACCCGTTGTACTGCTTCTGTTTCATCATTTTTGAAAAGCAGTATATGGGTAATTAATTTTGTTTTGGTATTGTATACAACCTTCCAACAATATTCAGGCACCCTAACCCCATTCCCAATGGTGCTAATTCCATATATGGCACCGGTATAAATTTTTAGAATATTAAATTGACTTTCTTTTCGAATGGTTGTTTCCCAGCTTTTCCATGATCCCCTATTTAGGGTTGGATGTTGTGCCATGCAATTATAATAAGAGAATGTGCACTTTTCTTTATCACAATCAAAAGCAAAATCTTCCGCATTAACTAGATGTCCTCTGTCATATCCACTTTTAACGTAATCCTTGTTCACGGCAGATTTATATTCACTCTTAAATGTAAATTTCTTCCTTGAACAATCTCCACCACCTTGGTAGAGATAATACATCACATAGAGTGGCGATTTCATCGCATAGGAGTAATATGATGTGTAAACATCTTTCTTGATGATGGTATCAATATGCTGTGCACTTGATTCCTTTGATAAAATAAGGGTAAGTAGAAGTGGGAGTAAATAGTTGCAAATCGTTAATGGGTATACTTTCTTACAGAATCTCATGCTCGTTTTGTGTGATTCTACGTTGGCGCATCATTAGTTTTTTGAAATCATATTTAAAATCTCAGTAGCAAATTTTTCGTTTTCTTTTTCCACACTTTCTATATCTTTTGATACGATTGCTCCACCAATTACGTGGTTTCCTGCATTTGGAATAGTTGTTTCTCGTTTAACTTTTTCTGGTGTTCCAAGTTGAGAGAACATTTCCTGCATTGCCTTTACACTCACTACATGGTCTTGCTCTGCCTCGTTTTTGTAATAGTATAATAATAAGGTTGGTTGTTTTACTTTTTTGAAATTTTCAGTTGTCATACCCGTTTCAACAAGTTCTTCCAATTCAGGCAATGCATTTAGTGGGTATTTTGAGTACCAATATTTTTTATAGATATCTCGTTGGTCACTTGTAATGATGTGATCATTGCCCGTGACAACTTTTGCAATCTCCATTCCCCAAGGATTATTGAGGAGTTTACTGTTTGGATCAAAGATGCTGATATTGGGAGATAGTAAAATTTGTGCATGAATTTCCGGATATGCAGCACAGAGCATCAAGGATAGTGTTCCACCGGTTGATGTACTCATGATAATAACTTTTTCACCCAACTGCTTAGCTATGGCATAGGCTTCTACTGCACTATTCCATAATTTGTCTGCCGTCATTTCTTTCATAGGTTCATCTGAAACAAGACCATGTTCTGCTAATCGTGCTAAGTACAAGTTGCATCCAAATTTTTTCGCGAAATCTCTATGAACTGGATTTCCTTCTTCTTGTGAAGCCGAAAATCCATGGAGATATAATAGGACATAAGTCGTCTTTTCCTTGATCGAATCATCGGCCCAAATGATTCGAGCCTGGTTGTTTGGTTTGACCTTGAATTTTGATTCATTTTGGTTGACAATCAGCTCAACTTCTTTTGGTTCAGATGGGATGGTAGGAAGTGATTTATTGTATATGGGCGTATTGGGATGAGGTCCAGAAAAATAAACAATCGTTAACACAGCCAAGAATATGAGTGTACCTTTTAGGAATTTCATGTTTATTATTTAAATAAAGGTAATTAAAAGAGTGTTCAGGTTTAAGCATCGGTAGAGAGGATTGTTCATTCAAATTTTGCATGCTTAATTTAAGCACGTGGTTATTTTTCTCAATTTTTCTCCTTTTTACCTCATGTTAAATCTTCGTTATGGCACGCTATAACGGGTAAAGTATGAGCTGTTTTATGTGGGTTATCCCATCCAAATAACCTAACTTTGCGCCTCCTAAACAAGATTATGAACATTAGAAACATTGCAATCATTGCTCACGTTGACCACGGTAAGACTACCTTGGTAGATAAAATTTTACATACTACTAAGGTATTTAGAGACAATCAAGACACCGGTGATTTAATCATGGATAGTAATGATTTGGAGAAAGAAAGGGGTATTACTATTTTTAGTAAAAACGCTTCAGTTACTTATAACAATGTGAAAATCAATGTTATAGATACTCCAGGTCACTCAGATTTTGGTGGAGAAGTGGAAAGGGTGCTTAAAATGGCAGATAGTGTAGTGCTTTTGGTGGACGCCTTTGAAGGTCCAATGCCTCAAACCCGTTTCGTGCTTCAAAAGGCACTTCAATTGAATTTGAAACCTATAGTTGTTATCAATAAAGTGGATAAGGCCAACTGTCGTCCTGATGAAGTTCATGACGCCGTGTTTGAACTTTTCTTTAACCTTGATGCTACAGAAGAGCAATTGAACTTTCCTACTTTTTATGGGTCAGGAAAAAATGGCTGGTTCAACGATAGCTTAACACCTACAGATAATATATTGCCTTTAATGGATGGCATTATTAAATATGTGCCAGAACCTAAAATAGCCATTGGTAATCTTCAAATGCAGATTACTTCGCTAGATTACTCTTCATTTCTTGGTCGTATTGCCATTGGTAAAGTAGCAAGAGGAACAATTAAGGAAAATCAACCAATATGTTTGATGCAAGCCGATGGGGTAATTAAGAAGCAAAGGGTAAAAGAACTCTATGTGTTTGAGGGAATGGGTAAGCGTAAGGTTACAGAAGTACTTGCGGGTGACCTTTGTGCCGTAGTGGGAATTGAAGGATTTAATATTGGTGATACCATTGCAGATTTTGAAGCACCTGAAGCATTGCCTGTGATTCATGTTGATGAACCAACCATGAGTATGATCTTTAGCATCAACAACTCTCCGTTCTTTGGTAAAGACGGAAAATTTGTAACCAGTAGGCACTTGCGTGATCGATTGATGAAAGAAACAGAAAAGAACTTAGCCTTACGTGTAGAAGATACTGACAGTGCAGATAGTTTTCAGGTATTTGGTAGAGGCATTCTACATCTCGGGGTTTTGATTGAAACCATGAGAAGAGAAGGGTATGAGCTTACCGTAGGTCAACCACAAGTTTTAGTTAAAGATATTGATGGTAAAAAATCTGAACCTTACGAGATCTTGGTTGTGGATGTACCAGAAGAATTTGCTTCAAAAGCGATTGATTTGGTGAGTAGAAGGAAAGGTGAAATGACGGTTATGGAAACAAAAGGAGATATGCAGCATATCGAATTTGAAGTTCCGAGTCGTGGACTTATCGGACTCAGAACAACCATGTTAACTTCCACAGCCGGTGAAGCTGTAATGGCCCACCGTTTTACGGAATATAAACCTTGGAAAGGCGCTATCCCAGGAAGAAATAATGGTGTGTTATTGGCTAAAGAGGGAGGAAATACTACTGCTTATTCTTTAGATAAACTTCAAGACAGAGGATTCTTCTTTATCGATCCAGGGGAAGAGGTATATAAAGGAATGGTCATTGGAGAGAACAACAAACCGGGTGATTTAGTTGTTAACCCAAATGAAGGCAAGAAGCTTACGAACATGCGTTCAAGTGGTACTGATGGTGCAGCAAGCATCGCACCTAAAAAGTCAATGACACTTGAAGAGTGTATGGAATATATTCAAGGGGATGAGTGCATTGAGGTTACCCCGAATTTTATTCGTATGCGTAAGGTTATTCTTGATGAGAATGAAAGATTACGTGTTTCAAAGCAAATGAAGTCACAGTAAATAAAACTTCATTCTAAGGAGGATACTTGAAGAAAGCAGTTATTATATGTTGTCTTTTTTATTTCCTGCTTATGTCAGTGGACGCATTGGCACAGTGTTCTATTTGCACGAAGACTGCTCAGCAATTAGGTCATAAACCCGCTCAGGGTATGAATACAGGAATCATCTATTTGATGATTGCTCCACTTGCTATTATAGGTTTTGTAGCCTTTCGTTGGTGGAAGGGTAATTATGGAGATACCACTTCAACACAATCTGAATAAATTTCACATGAAAAGAAATACTCTTTCACTTTTCAGCATGTTTGTTTTGTTATCCTTCTTTGTAGGATGTACTGTAAACAATGTAAAGATTGATGATAATCTTGAGGATGTTTTTAAAGCCAAAGGAGTTGAGGGAACATTTGGAATTTTTGATAATAGTAGGGGTAAGTTTACCATATACAACCTCGATCGATTTAAATCGCCTTATTCACCTGGTGAAACCTTTAATATATTCAATGCTTTAGTGGGCATGCATACAGGGAAGGTAGCAGATGAAAATGAAAAAATTAATTATAGGGTCGAAAAGGAATCTGCAGATACAATGACTATTGGGGATGTCTTTAAGTCATATGCAACTGATCACTTCAAGGCATTGGCAAACTACATAGGGAAAGACACTTTGCAGTTCTGGATAGATAGTGTAAAGTATGGTAACATGAAAATGGGAAAGGCTGTTGATGAATTTTGGTCTAATGGCAGCATCCTGATTTCCGCTGATGAACAACTTGGCTTCATTAAGCGTTTATATTTCAAGCAGCTCCCTTTTAGGGCAAGTGTTCAAGAAAAACTAAAGAAATTGTTGATTATCGAAAATAATTCGCAGTTTCAATTGGCGTACCAACTAGGCACTGCAACGGATAAAAATAAATTAGTTTATTGGGTAATGGGTTGGATTGAAGAGAATCGCCATGTGTATCCCTTTGTATTGAACTTTAGCATTGATAAAGGTTCTGATGCAAAACAACTCAGTAAAGACCTTACCCTCGATGCACTCAAGTATTTAGGGTTTTTTAAAGGCAAGATGTAGAATAGATGATAGGTGTTAGTGGTTAGGTATTAGTGGTTAGATGTTAGTGCTATAGTATCTTAACTGAATATGTATTAATTCTTATTTGAGTTTTTATACTGTCTAATTATACGCTTATCTACATCCACTGAAAAAGTAATTATATTTGACTACCAAAAAGTATTTCATGCCTAATCTCTCCCAACTTACATCATATCATCGCCTTCAGACAGTTGAGGTTAAAATAGGCGATCTTCTTCTGGGTAATGGAAATCCAATTCGGGTTCAGACCATGACCACGACAGATACAATGAATACCATTGCCACTGTAGAACAAGCCATACGGTGTATTGAAGCGGGTGCTGAGTTGGTCCGAATAACTGCTCCATCTAAAAATGAAGCCCATAATCTACTTGAAATTAAAAATGAGTTGCGTAAAAGAGGGTACACTACACCACTCGTAGCAGATATTCATTTTACGCCAAACGCAGCAGAAATTGCTGCACGTATTATTGAAAAAGTGAGGGTCAATCCAGGCAACTATGCCGACAAGAAAAATTTTAAATTTATTGAGTATACCGATGCTGCTTACGTTGAAGAGATTGATCGGATTAGAGAACGGTTTACGCCACTTGTAAAAATTTGTAAGGAATATGGTACTGCTATGCGCATTGGCACCAATCATGGTTCACTTAGCGATCGTATCATGAGTCGTTATGGTGACAGCGCTATGGGAATGGTTGAAAGTGCAATGGAGTTTCTTCGCGTTGCACGTGATGAATCATATCATAACATTATACTTAGTATGAAGTCGAGTAATCCGCTTGTGATGGTTCAGGCATACAGGCTGCTAATCGATACAATGCAAAACGAGTTTGGCATTTGTTATCCATTGCATCTTGGCGTAACGGAAGCTGGTGATGGTGAAGATGGAAGGATAAAGTCTGCTATTGGTATTGGTACGTTGTTGGAAGATGGTATTGGCGACACTATTCGTGTTTCGCTTACTGAAGATCCTGAATTTGAAATTCCTGTTTGTAAAGATTTGGTTAATAGGTATGCGAAGAATAATTCATCTTCACACGTACCTCTTATCGAAAAATTATCCTACTCTCCATTTGAATATAAACGAAGAGAATCAATTGCTGTTGAAAATATTGGAGCTCGACAGGTTCCTGTTGTGATTGCAGATCTAAGTAGAGTGGATAAAATTGTACCAGACAATCTACAAAGTATTGGATACACCTATGATGTAGAAACGGATAAATGGGCAATTAGTGATGCCGCTGCAGACTATGTGTATACTGGAGCTAAGAAAATTGATTTTGCATTGCCTGGTACATTAAAAAACATTGTATGGTCATCTGTCTGGGATAATTCAAGTGAATCATACTTTCCGATTTTTGAACTTGAAGAGTTTCTCAATGCAAAAACAAAAAGTAGTCGAATTAATTTTGTTGTAGTGGATTGCTATAGTAATCCCAGTCAATTAGAAAATCAATCTGCCTTGTTAACCGAAATTGCTGCAGATAAGACAGTAGTATTTTGTTTGAAAAGTGGAAATGCCAATGCAATGCAAAGCGTTCGTAGGAAGTTTATAGAATTCTCGGATCTCGGCATAGCCAATCCAGTTATTCTCATGACCAATAGTAGTTTGAATACACCAGATGAGCATCTTATTCATTTTGCCACTGAAACAGGAGCATTGCTTTTGGATGGAATGGGAGATGGTATTTGTCTTGGATTCAAAGGAGAGCAGCATGTTGATAATGCGCAAGTGAAGGGTAGGACCTACCTGCCTGTTAAAGACGTTTACCAGTTTACCAATAATACAGCATTTAGTATTCTACAGGCAACTAGAACGCGTATATCTAAGACAGAATATATTTCTTGTCCGAGTTGTGGCCGTACGTTATTTGATTTGCAAGAAACTACTGCAAAGATTCGTTCAGTAACCAATCACTTAAAGGGTGTCAAAATTGCCATTATGGGATGCATTGTTAATGGTCCTGGTGAAATGGCAGACGCTGATTTTGGATATGTTGGCAGTGGTCCGGGTAAGATTACACTTTACAGAGGAAAAGAAGTAGTAAAGAAAAGCGTTGATAGTGATATTGCTGTGGAAGAACTTGTTCAGTTGCTCAAGGATAGTGATGCATGGGTGGAGCCGTCTTAGTGTAGCAAAGATACTTGACTCTCTGCGTCATTAAACACTATGTATTCAAGTTCATAAAGCAACTACTGATAGGCTTTATATCGTTCGTCGTCAAACCAATTTCTCCTTTCTGTTGAATTAATAAATTAAGTCAGTTGTCATTGCTCAAGAAATCTCAGACTCAAATCTTCATCCGATAAATTGTTTGGTTCTATTCCAATGAACTGTATACAGCCCTCCTAAATTCTTTTTGAATTACAGATGAGAATTCTCTGGCTCGGGTCATAAATAAACCAAATAGTTTTTTCTCTGGGTCGATCCAAAAATGAGTATTGTGGTATCCAGACCATCCATAAATACCTTTTGAAGAATTTGTTCCATCAAGAACAGGATTTTTCAAAACAAATAATGAAAAACCATAATCAAAAGGGTCACCTTCAATTTTTGAATAAGACTTTGTCATCATATTAATACTCTCTTGTGAGATTATTTTTTTTCCTTCAAAAGATCCTCCGTTTAATAACATCTGGCAAAAGTTAGAATAATCATCTAATGTAGAGACCAAACCTTCGCCACCGAAATAAGCTTTATTATTGATGTCGTAAGAAAGTTCATCAAGAGTATTTGTAAAACCTTTGATGGATCCATTATTAATATACAGCGGTTGAAATCTATCCCTATCACTTTTTGTCAGGTAAAATTTTGTTTCATCCATTTTAAGTGGATCAAAGATCTTCTCCTTTAAATATTCATAAAAAGTCTTTTTAGACACTACTTCGACCACTCTTCCAAGAATGGCCATATTAATGCCATATAAATAGTTGGATCCTGGCTCAAATTCTACAGGATGATTTGCTACATCAGAAGCAAAGTCTTTTAAATTATCATATTTTAAAGTACTTGTAAAAAATTGTGGATTATCATAATAACTATAGCCAGACCTATGCGTCATTAAATGGAATAAAGTCAAATCATTCTTGCATTCATAAATACCGTTCTTTCCTTTGCATTTAAGGTTTTTAAATTCAGGAATATACTTAGATAATTTATCTTCGAAATTAATTAAGCCTTCCTCATATAATTGCATCATCGCCACTATAGTAATTGGTTTTGACATAGACCAAATTGGAAACACGGAATTGTTATAGATAGGCTTCCCATTAGGGTGCATTGAATTTTCAATGTTGTGATAAATTACTTTACCCTCTTTAAAAACTAAAGCAACATTGCTTGCAGTGATTTCACTGTCAATGAGATTTCTTTGGAACGATTGTATTTTTTCAAATTGCGAAAAAACACTATTCGTGGAAAGAAAGATTAAGAATAAAAAAGATAATTTTTTCATGACAATGGATTTATATTTAATTTGTTAATGCATATTATATCCGACTTAGATCAGCTGTTCAAAATGAAGGATAACGTTTCTCGGTTTTGCGAAGTGGCGGATTTTCAGCACAAAGGCTCAATTGAAAAACCTAACTTGAACCTTGCACAAAACTCTCATAGAAGCACGAAATCCCCGCTTTTGCAAAACGGCTGTTAGTGGTAGCTCTTCTATTGTTCGTCATTGTACGAATTTTACAAATGTTTCTCCGTTAAATTTCCATGCTCCATTTTCGTGTGTTCCAAGCCAAAGGTCGCCATTGTTGTCTTTGTAAATACTGAATAAAGTAATGTCTTTTGAATTATCTTGAACTACAAAATGGGTGATTTTTGTTCCATCATATTTCCAAACTCCGTCACGATAGGTTACAAACCACAAATTACTATTGTTGTCTCTTACTGTTGAAAGATACTCGTCCAAATTGCTGTCCTTTTTCCCATCTAAACCACCTATGCTTTCGTGTCTTGTGTAGAATTTATTGCTTTTTAATGTAGTGCTGTCATAAACACTATAACGATATTCGGTATTAAACCAAAAGTCACCATTTTTGTCTTCTGTAATTGAACGCACTCCGTTCGCACCTTCATTACGAAATTCTGTCACATCTTCTTCTGTATTCCATTCAAACGATTTTCCATTGTATCGGCAAACTCCTACTGGGTTTGTGCCAAACCAAATGTTCCCTTTTCTGTCTTTATAAATGCTATAGATATCAAATGGATTGGATAAATTTGGTGGTTTAGGAAACTGCAACTCATATAATGTAATCCCATCATAGCGATATACTTTTCCAGTATTTCCATAAGAATGTTCAAACCACATATCTGTGGATTCAAGTTTCCAATTTTCACTTGGAACTGCCTTTAAAGTCGTGAAATTATTTCCGTTAAATTTGGATATTGATGAAGTTGCGTTTGCACTGCCAAAATAAATATTACCAAATTCATCTTCTTTTATTTCATCAATTCTGTTGTTAAGCAAACCGTGTTTTGTCGTGTAATTAATCAATTCCTTTCCATCGTATTTATAAACTCCTGTTTTCCAACTACCAAACCAATATGTATTTTTCTTGTCTTGATAAATCACCATAATACTATTTCCAAGTTCTTTTACAGTGTCGCCCTTTACATATATTTCTTTTAAAAGGACAGAATGGTTCTTCGAATTAGAAGTCTGCCCATTGCATGAAGTCAATATGAATATAATACTAAAAAATAAGAGTGTTGTTAATTTCATTTCTGTCTGTTTATTGTTAGCACGGTCGTCAATAGGGGTTCTGCTAACGGTTTCGGGCTTGGCGAAGGTGGCGATTTTCACCATCCCGCACCTGCGGGATTGATGCGGAGAACCAAACTTTGATTAATCACAAATGTGTCTACGGAGTACTGAGCCGCCACTTTTGCCAAACCCGTGTTATCGGCTGTTCTTCTTTCTGTCGTCATGGGTTAAATTTTTCAAATGTTTTTCCGTTGAACTTAAATGTTCCGTTGTCAGGCGTCCCAAGCCATAAGTCTCCTTGATTGTCCTTATACATTGAAACTAAATTAACGTCTTTCGTGCCGTCTTTAACTGAATAATTTGTGATGTTCTTGCCGTCATATTTATAAACTCCCTTGTCCCAAGTGGTCAGCCAAATATTTCCGTTATTGTCCTCTATGATGTACGAATAATAAACGTATTCGTCACCTCCAAATATTTTTGCGTTTCTAATTCCGTTGGTCTTTTGATATTGAAGTCTGTCGCTTTTTGTTGTTTTGTCAAAGTCAAAAATATACCGATGCCAAGTGTTGCAAAACCAAAAACCACTTTCCTTGTCTTCAAATATTGAACGAATACCAAATGTTCCACCGTTTAAACCTATTGTTAAATCTTCTTCATACATCCATTTGATGGATTGTCCGTCAAAACGGCAAGCACCAAAAACTGAAGTGCCAAACCACATTGCACCTTTTCGGTCTTTATAAATACAATAGACTTCATAAGGACTAAAAAATGGATTGATGCCTTTTGCATAAATTTCATCGTGTAGGTAATGTTTTGGGAATTCTAATTGAAACAGATTTTTTCCGTCAAAGCGATAAGGTCCGTTTTCGTTTCTTTTGCCCAATATGTTAAACCACAAATCATTTGGTTCTAATTTCCAGTCTTTACTTTTTATAGGTTGCAAAGTCGTAAATTGTTTTCCGTCAAATTTGTTGATACCACCAAGCGTTGAAAAAAATATATTGCCAAATTTATCTTCTTGAATTTGTCTTATACTATCGTTGCATAATCCGTCTTTGGTCGTAAAATTGACAATAGTTTTGCCGTCAAAACGATACACACCTTCGCCATTACTCCCAAACCAATAGTTGTTCTTTTTGTCTTGAAACACATACCACAAATGGTCGCCAAGTTTATTTACGGTGTCGCCTTGTGCAATGTTTTGGCTTAAATCGTCAGCGTTTGATGCTTTATTTTTTGTCTGTCCGTTGCACGATGTCAATATGGTCAGTATGCTAAAAAATAAGATTGTTCTTAACTTCATTGTCTGTCTGTTTATTGTTAGCATGGTCTGCAGTAGAATAGCCGATAACTCACAAATATACGCACTTTCTTACCCCTTATAAAATCAAGGAATTAAACTCATAATTAAACCTTATAGCTTTCAAAAGACTTAAATAAAATACCTTTACAATAAATTGATCTGATAAAATGAATTCTTTATCCATCATCATAGTAAACTATAGATCCTGGAAAAGACTCGATGCTTGTTTGAAGAGCATCACTTTACGGTCAATGGACAACATTGAAGTCATTGTAGTCGATAATAAATCTAATGATGATCATGCGCAAGCATTCATCGCAGCACATCCGCAGGTCAAATTTATTTTACAAGATATCAATGGAGGTTTCGCTCAGGCCTGCAATAGAGGTGCAAAAGAAGCGAAAGGCGAGTGGTTGTTATTTTTAAATCCAGATACAATTTTACAAGCCAATAACTTAAGATCCTTATTGGATAGGGTTTCAACGGAGCCATCTTGGAAATTGATTGGAATTAAACAACTTAATGATACCGGCAGAGATACTCATCCGCATGGATTGTTTTTGACCTGGTGGAATGTTTTGCCTTCTATCCGAAGTATACAGCAGTTATTAAATCCTTCTAAATCAAAACAACGTTGGAGTAAGGATGCCATTAGTTATCCTGATTGGATTTCAGGATCCTTTGTATTACTTCGTAAAACTGACTTTGAAGAATTAGGTGGATGGGATGAACGATTTTGGATGTATTACGAAGATATGGACCTTAGTAAACGTGCAGCAGATAAAGGATGGTTGCGGGTAATGTATAATGAATTAGTTTGTACTCATTCCCATGGTGGGTCTTCAAGAATCAATCCAGAAACAAAGGCCATCACCAAAACCGCAGTAATTCTTTCAGCGATTAAATACTTGAAAAAATATAATAGTCCATTTTATTTTGCATTGGCAATGGATATGTATGTAATGAGTAAGATCATTGATATTGTGATCTCCTATCCATTCTCCGCCACCAAAAGGGCCATGGCTAAAAAGTTGTTGGAATCTCGCATAGATTGAAGAAAGAAGTTTACGTATCCTATTAAGCAACATATACTTCAACCTCTCTAAACCTTTCTCAACCTCAAATAACCCCCATCTCTTTCCCAATCTTCACAAACGCTGCAATGGCTTTATCAAGATGCTCTCTTTCATGTGCAGCACTAAGTTGTACTCTGATGCGCGCTTTTCCTTTGGCTACCACTGGAAAGAAAAATCCAATGACATAAATACCTTCTTCAAGTAATTTGGCCGCCATCTCTTGCGCTACAGTGGCTTCATACAACATGATCGGAACAATTGGATGAACACCTGGTTTGATATCAAAGCCTGCCTTCGTCATTTCATTTCTGAAATACAGTGTATTTTCTTCAAGGGTATCCCTCAATGAAGTAGTTTCATTCAATAGATCGAGAACAGCAATTGAGCCACCTACAATACTAGGCGCAAGTGTATTAGAGAATAAATAAGGTCTACTTCGTTGACGCAACATATGAATAACTTCTTTTCTGCCACTGGTGAATCCGCCAGAAGCACCACCCAATGCCTTTCCTAGGGTTCCTGTTATGATATCAATCTTTCCCATAACTCCACAATGCTCGTGTGTGCCTCTTCCTGTTTTTCCTAAGAAACCTGATGAATGACATTCATCAATCATGATGGCGGCGTTGTATTTTTCAGCGAGCTCAACAATTTTATCTAGTTGCGCAATGGTGCCATCCATACTAAACGAACCATCTGTTACAATAATTCTGTTTCTCAGGTGAGCCGCTTCTTTTAATTTTTCTTCTAGATCCGCCATGTCGTTATGCTTATAACGATATCGTTGTGCTTTACATAATCGTACTCCGTCGATAATTGATGCATGATTTAATTCATCAGAAATAATTGCATCTTCTTCATTAAATAATGGTTCAAATACGCCACCATTGGCATCGAATGCCGCTGCATACAGAATGGTATCTTCTGTGCCAAGAAATTCAGAAATCTTGACTTCTAATTCTTTGTGAATGTCTTGTGTTCCACAGATAAACCGAACAGAGCTTAGTCCATACCCTCTCTGATCAATGTATTTTTTCGCAGCTTCTATAATCTTAGGATGGGAGGATAGTCCGAGGTAGTTGTTAGCACAAAGATTGATGACTTCTTTTCCGCCTACTTTTATCACTGGACCTTGTGGACTCTCGATAATACGCTCTGATTTGAAGAGGCCTGCTTGTTGTATTTCCTCGAGTTCAGTTTTTAGTCGATTTATGATTGATTCATTCATGGTTTAACTCTTTTTATGGTGTACAAGCTTTATTTCATAAAATTAAGCAATTGTAACCCTCTTGAAGAGCAAAGTTTCGATCTAAGAGTGGTGTATTTTGCTTTTTTCTTAACAATCGAGTAACTAATTCGAACTAACTTCGTAATAGAATTGCTATGAAAAGAAAATCAGTATACTTTTTTATTTCACTCATGCTTGTATCAAGTATAATATGCTATGTTTCATTGTTCTCAGGTATACTGGTAAACCCTACATCTTCGATTTCTTTTTTTCATCAAAAATCAGGCGACGAGTCTGAAAAACAAGTTAAGTCAATCACTCCCCTGTTGTGGCAATCTCTTTCCAAATACCTTCTTCCTAAAAATTGATTCATTTAGTGTAACATTTGTATGGAATTGGCGTATAGCTAAAGTGAACTAACTGACTCCTGAATTCAAAATGACCGAAAAAGAATTTAATAACTGTGTTGATGCCTATGCCGATTCGGTTTTCAGGTTTATTCTGAAAAATATCAGGCATGAAGAGGATGCTCGGGATATTGTTCAATCTTCTTTTGAAAAAATGTGGCTGAATCGGGCTAAAGTGGTTAATGATACTTCAAAATCGTTTTTATTTACAGTGGCGTATAATCAAATGATTGATCATATTCGAAAGAATAAGAGAATTCAACTCAATGAAGCCTTTGAGGAAGACGCGAAGATTAGTCGAAAAGAATTTCCAGGATTAAAGAGAGAGCTTGATATGGCTTTGCAGCAATTGACTACCCTACAGAAATCGTTGGTTTTGCTGAAAGACTATGAAGGGTACTCTTATCAAGAAATTGGAGTGATTACTGGGTTGAATGAGAGTCAGGTTAAAGTTTATTTGCATCGAGCCCGTTTACAGATAAAAACATTTATTGGAAAGCTAGAAAATATCATCTAATCATGATCAATCAAAACAATTATGAAACGTATTTTATGCTTTATGTCGACAATGAGTTGTCGGTTGCTGAGCGTGAAGCCGTTTTGTTGTTTGTAGAAGATCATCCTACGTATAAGCAGGAGTTTGATATGATGAATACCCTTTTATTGCATCCAGACCTTAGTATTCGTTTTATGCATAGAGAAGATCTATATCAGGGAATTGCAGATGCCGAAAGGATCGATTACAGATATGAACCAGATCATAACATAGTGTATGTAGATAAAAAACAGTTGTATAGGGTTGAAAAAAAATCACTTGTTGGTTTGCTTAGACCTATGGCTGTTGCGGCAACACTTTTATTAATGTTAGGATTAACTTGGCTTATCATACCAAGTAGACTAGGTAATGGTATCGCTAAGACAACCTTTCCGCAAGTACCGGGGAATACGGTTCAACAAAATTCAATTGAAAACAATTCGGATTTGGTTGTTCCAGAAAGACGGGTAAGCATAATAACTATAAAAAATAGCAAACCAAGAACCGAAGCGGTTGTTTCAATTCCATTAGAGGAAAAGACGGGAGTTGAAAATACCGTAGCTCCTTTTGATCAAGGAGATGTTGCACATAGTGAGTTACCTATTTCCAATGAAATTAATTCAGATATTTTAGGTGCTCAGGTTAGTGAAGGTGCTTTAATGAGTTCAATAGTAAAGGAGACCGCAACTCAACTTATTTCAACAGAGTCTCCCGATGTTTATTTCACTACTTCAGACAGTAGGGCTGAACGGAAAGATCGATTTCGAGGGATAGTTCGGAAAATAAATAGATTGTTAGGTAAGGATCGAGTAGAATCAGATCAAGTAAAGTATATACAAGTTGCGAATTTTCAATTGGCAGTTGCACAATAATCATTAAAATAAAAAGTATGAAACGAGCAGTATTGGCATCATTATTTGCATTTTTTTCAATGTCTTTGTTTGCACAGGAAGACAGTTCAAAGACTATTATAAAATCAGGAGGAGATACAATTCAAATAGGTAGTATTACAATAATCACAAAAGGTCCTAATAACAATACCAAGGCAATTATTTCTGCCCCAATTGAGAAAAATAATCAACAAAAAGGCGAGTTCGTTAAGAAAAGGAAAAAGGTTTCTACTAATTGGTTTGTTTGGGATATAGGATTTTCGGGATATAATGATAAAACCAATTATGCATCTTCTGAGGCACAAAATTTTCTACATAATCAAGGAATAATTCCTGCTTCAAAAGGTGACTATGCGTTAAAGGGTTCGAGGATATCTAATTTCAATCTTTGGTTTTTTATGCAGCGTGCTAGTCTAGTTAATAATGTTGTAAACCTTAAATATGGCTTTGGAATAGAGAGCAATAATTATTTTTATAAATCAAGCATAACATACGTAGATGGAATTTCACCTTATACGGTTCATAGTTTTGATAAAGAGCTGTCTAAAAATAAATTGGTTGCAAATTATTTAACTGTACCCATAATGTTGAATATCAATACGAACCCTTCGAAAAGTAGAACTGGCCTCCAGCTTTCTGCTGGAATAAGTGGCGGATATTTATATGGCAGTCGACAAAAACAAAAGGGAACCGAGGGAATAGTAAAAAATAAATCAGATTTTAATCTAGAGCGTTGGAAGCTTTCTTACATAGCAGAACTAGGGCTTGGACCTATTAAATTATATGGTTCATTAGCTACCACAAAACTTCATCAGTACGGCCTTGATCAGCATCCGTATACAATAGGGGTACGATTCTCAAATTAGAACCTAATAGAAACGGCTATTTTCTTTTTAGAATAAGGCTATCGGCAGGATAATTTGCTTTAAGACTATCCATAATTCCTTGCGCCCAATTTGTTACCAATGCTTTCTCGTCATCAGATAATTTTGCATTGGTATGAATAAGGGTGTATGACTCAAGGGGCATTTCACCTTCTTTAACTTCGTCGATGAGCTCTTCTAATTTATGGTTCTGAACGGCTATCCGTAGGTTCGCAAAATTATTCAGGTTAAAATGTTTTTTGCCATCATTGACATGATTACTAAGCCACCACGAAATCGGCTGAACTTCTGAATACCAGGGATAGGTTGTTTTATTGGTATGGCAATCTGCACAAGATCTATCAAGTATGGATTGAACTTCAGTAGGCACTTTATATAATGTACTAATGTCTTTTGTAGTGTCACCAGATATATTTTTAGCTGGACGAAATGCTTGTAGAATTATCAAGGTAACAAGCAAGCTTAGTAAAATTTTCTTTATCATATTATTTGATTTGACGTTTGTTAAATTTCTAAATTCTTCCTGTTTTAATTTCATTTACTACAGTAGGGTCTAAGAGAGTGGATACATCACCCAAATTTTCTATGTCTCCTTCTGCTATTTTTCGTAGAATCCTTCTCATGATTTTTCCACTTCTTGTTTTTGGAAGACCAGAAACCAATTGAATTTTATCTGGCTTTGCAATAGGTCCGATAATTCGACTTACTGTTGCACTGATATCCTTTCTAATCATTTGCTCGTCTCCATGCGTACCATTATAAATGACATACGCATAAATTCCTTGTCCTTTTACATCATGTGGGTATCCAACTACAGCACTTTCTACTACACCCGCATGCATGTTAATGGCGTTTTCTACTTCGGCTGTGCCAATTCGATGTCCACTTACATTTAAGACGTCATCGACCCTTCCCGTAATTCTGTAATATCCATTTTCATCTCTGTATGCACCATCTCCAGTGAAGTATAAATTCTCATAAGTTGCGAAATAGTTTGTTCTGCATCTTTCATGATCTCCGTAGGTTGTTCTAATGGTAGCAGGCCATGGAGACTTGATGCATAAGTTCCCCGTTACATTGTTCTCTAGAATTTCATTTCCTTTTTCGTCTACTAAGACAGGGTTTACCCCTGGCATGGGAAGTGTTGCATAGCTTGGTTTCGAAGGCGTAATGCCAGCTAAATTGCTGATTAATACTCCACCTGTTTCTGTTTGCCACCATGTGTCTACAATAGGACATTTTTTCTTACCGATATGTTCATCATACCAATGCCATGCTTCTTCATTGATGGGTTCGCCCACTGTACCTAAAACCCTCAATGAGCTAAGGTCTTTGTTTTGTAATGGGCCGAGTCCGAAGGCCATTAAACTTCTGATAGCAGTAGGTGCAGTATATAAGATGTTTACTTTAAACTTATCGATGATGTCCCAAAAACGTCCAGCATCTGGAAATGTTGGAATGCCTTCAAACATCAGTGATGTACCTCCAGCACTAAGTGGACCGTAAATGATATACGAATGCCCAGTTATCCAACCAATATCGGCTGTACAAAAATGTACTTCTTGAGGTTGATATTGAAATACATTTAAGAAGGTGTAATTGGTATATACCATATAGCCAGCACAGGAGTGCACAACGCCTTTAGGTTTACCAGTTGATCCGGAAGTATATAAAATAAAAAGTGGATCTTCTGCATCCATTGTTTCGGCTGGAAAATCTGGATTTCCCGCTGTTTCTACTTTACGAACTTCATCTTCCCACCAAACATCTCTGCCTTTAATCATGCTCACGGCAGATCGTGTATGGGTATAAACGATAACGCGTTTAACAAAAGGGCAGCTGATCAATGCATCATCAATAACATTTTTGAGTGCAATATCTTTTGCACCTCTAAATGCTCCATCACATGTGATGATGAACTCTGATTTTGCATCCTGAAGTCTATCTGAAATACTTTGTGCACTGAATCCACCAAAAATCACTGAGTGTATGGCACCTACTCTCGCACAAGCTAGCACTGCAATAGCGAGCTCAGGAATCATTCCCATATAAAGGCAAACGCGATCGCCTTTTTTAACACCATTATTTTTTAGTACATGTGCAAATTGATTAACCTTAAGATGCAATTGTGCATAGGTTAACATTCTGTGGTGGTCATTTGGATCATTAGGTTCCCAAATGATGGCAGGTTGATTTGCTTTGTCTTTTAAATGTCGATCGATGCAATTCTCTGTTATATTTAATTGCGCTCCGTTAAACCATTTTACGGAAGGTTCTTTGAAATTCCATTCCAAGACCGATTCCCAAGGTTTCTTCCATTGAAAATGTTGGCCAATATTCCCCCAAAATGCTTCTGGGTTTTCAATGCTTTCTTTCCAGTCTTCCCGGTATTGTTCTAGTGATTTGATTTGATATGGGTAGCTCATGTCTATTTTTTTATCCGATTTCGGTCGGTAAGTTAAAAAAAATCAATTTCTTAAGGATATATTTTTATCTTGAAACCCTATTTCGTTGCTTTAAAAACCAAGATATTCGTATGCAATCTATTTCTGAGAAAAAACTGATCCGTAAAGTGATCTTTGCTTCATCTGTTGGGACACTTATTGAGTGGTATGATTTCTATATTTTTGGAAGTCTTGCACCCATAATTGCTTCGCAATTCTTTCCCAAAACCAATCCTACTGCAGCATTGCTTTCAACCTTGGCAACATTTGCAGCGGGTTTTATTGTAAGGCCATTTGGTGCCTTGGTATTTGGTCGCCTTGGCGACAAGGTAGGCAGGAAGTACACTTTTCTTCTTACCCTTGTATTAATGGGGGGATCAACCTTCGCCATTGGATTAATTCCTGGGTATGAAAAAATTGGATTTTTGGCACCGATGCTTGTATTGTTGCTGAGGCTAATTCAAGGTCTAGCATTGGGTGGTGAGTATGGTGGTGCTGCGACGTATGTGGCAGAGCATGCCCCTTCTAATAGACGTGGCTATTTTACCAGTTGGATTCAAACTACTGCAACATTAGGGCTTTTATTATCCTTAGGAATTATACTTATTACTCGGAAAAGTTTAGCTACAGATCCTTCTGATTCAATCCGGGTATTTGAAGATTGGGGTTGGCGTATTCCTTTTTGGTTTTCAGTGATTTTGGTGGGTATGAGTATTTATATCCGACTGAAAATGCATGAATCTCCTATGTTTACTAAGTTGAAAGCAGAAGGTAAGACTTCTGTAAACCCAATCAAGGAAAGCTTAATGCATAAAGCCAATCTGAAAATGGTTT
This sequence comes from uncultured bacterium, assembly GCA_903951405.1. Lineage (GTDB taxonomy): Bacteria > Bacteroidota > Bacteroidia > Chitinophagales > Chitinophagaceae > Pollutibacter. Next base: position 1,205 of record CAJBBV010000006.1, on the reverse strand, counting down.
TACTGGCGCTCTTCGGTGCCACCATGGGTCAAGGTGTTGTGTGGTATACAGGCCAATTTTACGCACAGACCTTCATGGAAAATACCATTAAGATTGATTTTGAGCAAACGAGAACCATATTGATTTGCGCTATTGTTGTGGCAACTCCCTTGTTTATATTCTTTGGCAATTTGAGTGATAAGATTGGCCGAAAGTGGATTATAATGGTCGGCCTCTTATCAGCAGTTGTGCTTTATAGGCCAATTTATCATCAGATGATTAGTGTGGCCTCTGTCACAGACAGTCAGGTGGATAATTCAAAAAGCCATATTGACAGGGTATTGAAACCAAATACTGGAAATGGATATAGCTTACAGAATACAACCACCTTTACAGTGTATGAGAATGGAATTACCGAGAAGAAAATTCATGTTGATACCTTGTATTCGAGTGGTATTGAAAAGCCTCAGCTAGCAGATAAGGTATCTAAAGAGTTACCTACGAATAGATACTGGATGATGGTTGCTTTGATATTTTTACAAATCTTGTTTGTAACCATGTCTTATGGTCCGATTGCTGCTTTCTTGGTTGAGTTATTTCCAACCAAAATAAGGTACACGTCGATGAGTTTACCTTATCATCTTGGGAACGGCGTATTTGGTGGCCTAACTCCATTTATTGCTGTGTTGCTCGGCACTATGTATACCGGGGATTTATTGGTAGGACTTTGGTATCCTATCATTATTGCAGGATTTTGTTTGCTTATAGGCAGCTTGTATCTGTCTAATAAAACTGATAATAACGTAAACGATTAAAATAGGAATCATGAATTCGATAAAAAAATTCTTTGGAATCATTTGGATGCTTTTAGGTGTAGGTACATATGGTATTTTAGTCAAAACTGCACTGACTCAGATTTCTATCAAGCCCACTACCGACACCATAGTACAATGGAGTATCTTCGTCATCATTTTTTTACCTATTACTATTGGGTTTTTGATTTTTGGTTGGCTTGCATTTAAAGGTGCTTATGATCATTTGCCTTCTTCTAGTGATGAAATAGTTTGATGAAAGAAAATAATTATGTCTATTAAAGTAGATCACGTTGTAAAGCTATACGGCACTCAAACTGCTGTAAACAAAATTAGTTTTGAAGTTAAGTCTGGGGAGATTGTTGGATTTCTTGGTCCAAATGGAGCTGGTAAGTCTACCACAATGAAAATGAT
>CAJBBV010000005.1 GCA_903951405.1 uncultured bacterium | reverse complement strand
GTTTTTAAAATAAAAAAAACCACTTACAAGAATAAACTCATAAGTGGTTGATTGTGAAGTGACCCTGTAAGGATTCAAACCTTAAACCTTCCCGACTCTAGTCGGGATGCTCTATTCAATTGATGATATTTGAATGAGAGCGTTTTTAAAATAAAAAAAACCACTTACAAGAATAAACTCATAAGTGGTTGATTGTGAAGTGACCCTGTAAGGATTCAAACCTTAAACCTTTTGATCCGTAGTCAAATGCTCTATTCAATTGAGCTACAGGGCCAAGGGGTGCAAATATATGCAAAAAATTGAAATGTTTAGTTAGTCGTTAGATGTTAGACGTTAGTTATTAGTATCTCTTTACTTGCCTTTTTTCTTGCATCTAACCTCTAACCTCTAACCTCTAACCTCTAACCTCTAACCTCTAATGTCTAACATCTCTCGTCTCACGTCTAATAGGAAAACTTCATAAACGCCTCTAACGCCGCATACTGGGGTAGACCTAAATCATCAAATAACTTAGCTGTACCCGCATTGCGGTCTTCGGCACGCTGCCAGAACTCTCGACTGTCAGAGCCCTGAAATACTACGCCGTCTTTTTGTGACTGATGTATGAAAATACCATTGCGTTTTTGTAATACTTGATCCGGGCTCATCGGAATTGCCATATCAATATCCCACATATCCCACTCCGCCCAGGCACCACGGTATAACCATAATGTACAATCTGCAATGGACTCATCATTTTCAGCTTTGAGTCTCTTTAGTGCTTCATACATAACATCAAAGCACACTTTATGTGTTCCATGTGGGTCAGCAAAATCACCCGCCGCAAAAATTTGATGTGGCTTCACCTTGCGAATTAAATCCATGTGAATCTTTACATCTACATCAGTAGGAGGATTTTTTTGAATCAATCCAGTTTCATAAAATGGAAGATTCATAAAATGCATGTTTTCGTCTTTCACACCAACGTAGCGACATGTTGCACGCGCCTCTGTTCTGCGAATCATGCCTTTTATGTTTCTGATTTCCGGCGTATCCTTTTGGTTAGGTTGTTTTAGTTTGATGAATGCCAACGCGTCTTTCCATATGGTACCTGCAACACTTTTGTCAATTTCAAAATAACTGTCAAACTCAACTGCAAAATCAATCTGCCTCATCACAAACTCATCACTCACTGCAATATTGCCTGAGGTTTGATAGCCTACATGTACTTCATGGCCTTGTTGTACTAATCGTATAAACGTTCCTCCCATTGATATAATATCATCATCTGGGTGAGGGGAGAAAATGATCACTCTTTTTGATGCTGGGTATCGTCGCTCAGGATGCCTCGGTACATCTTCCATTGGCTTTCCACCAGGCCATCCAGTAATGGTATCTCGAAGTCCATTGAATACTCTTAAGTTTATTTCTGAAACAGGACCATGTTTTTCTAGTAGATCAGATAAACCATAGTTGCTGTAGTCTTCTTTTGTTAACATCAACAATGGCTTCTGCATTTCAGTGGCCAAACTGCACACTGCGTTGCGAATCAATTTTTCGCTCCACACAATTTCTCCTGTAAGCCAAGGTGATTTTATTCTAGTTAACTCTTCTGCAGAGGCATCATCAATAAAGAATGTACAGTTGTCGTGTTCTTGTAAGAATGAAGCGGGAACAGAATCGCTTACATGTCCTTCTACGGAACGTTTTACGATGGCAGCTTTGGATGGACCAAAAGCCAATAGTACAATGCGCTTTGATTTTAAAATGGTACTAATACCCAAAGTCAATGATAACCTTGGCACTTGCGATACATTGTCAAATTCGTATGCATTAGCAAGTCGTGTATTGTTGTCTAGCGCTGCCATCCGTGTTATAGAAGTAATGCTGGCACCCGGCTCGTTAAATCCAATATGCCCATTCAAGCCAATACCCAATACTTGTAAATCAATACCCCCGCTTTGATCTATTTTTTGTTCAAATTCCAACGCATATTCACGAACTTTTGATTTTTCAATCGTCCCATCAGGAATATTTATATTTTTTGGATCGATGTCTACATGCGAAAATAGTTGTTCGCTCATGAACCGATGATAGCTTTGCTTGGCATCAGGTTTCATCGGAAAGTATTCGTCGAGGTTGAAGGTCACTACATTTTTGAAGCTCAATCCTTCCTCTTTATGCATTCTAACCAATTCCTTATATAAGGCTTTAGGGGTTGATCCAGTAGCTAGTCCGAGTACACAGGTTTCCTTCTTTGAAGCTTTTTCGCGGATCAATGCTGCTATTTCATCAGCCACTGCCTTTGAACCTGATTTGGCATCTATGTATATGTTTACAGGAATTTTTTCAAAGGAATCAATTGTCGTCATATGCTATAGTTATGTTAGTGTGCTAAGGTAGGTAATTTTTAAAAATGTTTGTGAGGGGTTAAGTGTTGGGGGTTGGGAGTTGGGGGTTAGCTGAATTATAGTCTCAAATTCATTGCTTAAAGTTATATATTCCCTCTAATATCAAATATCTAGTGTACAATATCTAAAATCTCAAGTTTCACACCCAACACCCAACACCCAACACCCAACTCAATTCAATTTAATCTCAAACACCTCAGGCCAGAGCTTTCCGGTGATGTATAGTTTTTTTTCTTTTGGATCGTAAGCAATGCCATTTAATACAGCGCCGGATTCAACGGCGCTAGAGCCTTCTTTTTTTAAATAGGTAAGGTCTTTTTTGCTGTTGCGTGCTAAGAAATCCTGAAAATTCAACCGGCCCACAACATGACCCGTAGATGGATCAATTTTTAAGATATAATCGTACTGCCAACGATTTGCATAAATAAACCCATCAATCATTTCCAATTCATTGAGGTTATTTACAGCGCCTAAATTATCAGCTACACTTAATACTTTTCTAAGCTTTAGGGTTCCTGGGTCAACGAAGTATAATTTTTCAGAGCCTTCACTGATAATGAGTTGGGTGGAGTCGTGGGTGATGCCCCAACCTTCACCTGTCCATGGTAGGCTTCCGATAGGCTTTAGGTCACTAGCGCGGTATAGAAAAACAAGGTGATTTTGCCAGCTGAGTTGATAAACAGTGTCGTTAAAGATAGTAACGCCTTCAGCAAAAACATCATCCTGATTATTGACTCGATGTGTCACTTTGCCCGATTTGATATCTATGTAATGCAAGCTAGACCGCTTGAGTAAGCCAGTGCTTTCGATGAATTTGCCATCATGAATTTCAAAGCCTTGTGTAAACGCTGCGGTGTCATGGGGATAGGAATTGACTACACTAAATCCAACCGATGCAGGTTCTTGGATACCATCTTGGGCTTGGTTTGACGAGGCATCTGTCTGTTGGGAACTTTCCACACAGCCGTACAATAATGTTAACGCTGCAATCGTTATCGAATTTCGAAGTGTGTTCATGGATCAAATTTCCTGATTAAATTTTAATCTATCGGATTGAAATGAAAAAAAACAGCGAAAATTCCTGAAAACCTCGAAATCGCATATAAATAGAGGCTAATCCACTTGCATTTAAATGGAAAATAGCTAATATTTACATGTTAATCTTTTCAATACCTAGCATTAAAACAGCTTGGTGGAGATGATTTAAATCCAACCCTCTTATCGAAAGCCTCACTACAATAAAGTAGCTATGAGGATTTTCATCATTATTATGTTTTTTTTATGTTGCACTGTAACACTACAGGCACAGCGTATGTGCGCATCTGCCACCAATCGCTTGTCTACTCCTGTTTCAGTAGCCTCTCAGAGCAATAGCTTGCCTGATGAACAGACCATAACCATTCCGGTTGTTGTACATGTGGTTTACAACCTCGCCTCAGAAAACATCTCGGATGCTCAAGTGATCTCTCAGATAAATGCACTCAATGCCGATTTTTCTAAATTAAACTCAGATTTTAATAAGATTCCATCTGTTTTTGCAAAGCTCGCAGCCAATACGAATATTCGTTTTGAGTTGGCTAAAAGCAATCCAATGGGACAAGCCACTACGGGCATTGTTCGAAAGAAGACAGTACAGCTGAAGTGGAAAGACGATAATAAAGTGAAATACATAGCCAATGATGGAAGTGGTGCTTGGGATGCTAAATCATATTTGAATATTTGGGTGTGCAATACAGCGTCTGGCTTAACCGCATATTCTAGTTTCCCAGGGTCAGAAATGGCTGAAGATGGTATAGTAATTCGATACGACGCTTTTGGAACTACAGGACAATTAGTCGCTCCATTTAATAAAGGAAGAACCCTCACGCACGAAGTAGGACACTGGCTTGGATTGAAGCATTTATGGGGTGATCAACCTTGCGGAGATGATGGTATTGAGGATACACCTCAACAAAGTGCAGCTAATTCAGGCGATCCAGTTTTTCCAAAACTTTCTGACTGCTCTTCCAATCAAGATGGGGACATGTTTATGAACTTTATGGATTTTACCAATGATGCCAGCATGGGGATGTTTACAGTTGGACAAAAAAAATTGATGCGCAGTCTCTTCTCAGAAGGCGGTTCAAAAAATAGCCTGCTTAAATCAAAAGGATTAAATGCTGCTTGGAATAACTTCGAGCCGGAAATCATGCCTGTCAATACACGCAATTTAGCGGTCTATCCTAATCCAGTTCATGCATCAAACTTAACCCTGTTGGTGAACACGCCTATGGGGGCTAATGGACAGAATTTTGCTATTATATCTACCAATGGACAAATCGTTAAGACTGGGCATATTCTCGAAATGCAGCAGCAAATCAACGTACAATCGCTCGCGCCAGGTATGTATCAAATCAGATTAACGGATGTTGGGGTTTCTAGCTACACTAATTTTATTAAGAACTAAGACGATCTTCTTTTAACGCTTTTCACTTCTTTTTTCATCTTAACTTCGTTCAAAATCTATACTTGAAAGAAGAAATATTGTGGAATGATGACTACGCCAAGGGAAAGGTTATTTTGATTGATAAGCCTTTAACGTGGACATCGTTTGATGTGGTGAAGAAGATCAGAGGCTCTGTGCGGGTTACTAAAGTAGGGCATGCAGGCACCTTAGACCCTCTCGCAACTGGGCTACTTATTGTTTGTACAGGCAAGTTTACCAAGCAAATTAATACCTATCAAGCTGCTGAAAAAGAATACAGCGGAAGTTTTGTATT
>CAJBBV010000004.1 GCA_903951405.1 uncultured bacterium | reverse complement strand
GTTCAGGTACGACGCTTATGATATGGATGTTCATTGTGGGTTGTGGGTTGTGGGTTGTGGGTTGTGGGTTGTCGATAATGAAGCAAAGCAAGTTAGGGTTTAAAAATTATCATTTAACAACTCTCACGCTTGATTATTTAGTCACCTATGAATTCATCGAGGTCTCTGCGTTCTTTTTTTGTTGGTCTACCAATTTTAGATAATCTTTTTCCGGAATAAAAGCTTGCAGCCTGGGAGGCAATGCGTTCAACTTCTTCTGTAGGTGTTTGATCTTCATAATATTTTACTGCTTCACTATATTGTACTCTGCTGTATAATAATGCGGTGACTTTTACCAACCACTTTTTCTCTAGTGTTTTCACCTCATACACATCGCCCACTTTTACACCCCTAGATGCTTTAAGTGATTCCTCATTCATCTTCACCTTTCCTTTTTCGCATGCTGTTGATGCAATGGTCCTGGTCTTGAATAGTCTGATGGACCAAAGGTATTTGTCAAGCCGCAGTTTTTCGTTGTCCATCGATTAGGTTTGATTACTACGTATTGTTTATTCAGCAAAGTATTGATGGAAATAAGGAATCGTTTCTATACCCTTATAAAAATTAACCAAATCAAATTTTTCATTGGGGGAATGCAAATTATCGCTGTCTAATCCGAATCCCATAAAAACTATTTTCACTCCCAATACCTTTTCGAATAAGGAACAGATGGGAATACTACCCCCACCTCTAACAGGCACTGGTGTTTTGCCAAATGTTTTCTCAATGGCTTTGGCAGCTGCTTGGTAGCCCTTGGAATCAATAGGCGTCAAATAGGGCTCGCCACCATGATGTTCCTTGGCAGTGACGATTACACCCGCTGGGGCAATGCTTGTGAAATAGGCAATTAGTTTTTCAGTGATTTTTTCTGAAGATTGATTAGGGACCAAGCGTGCAGAAATTTTTGCATAGGCTTTAGAAGGTAAAACTGTTTTTGCACCTTCGCCAGTATAACCTCCCCATAAGCCATTTACTTCAAGCGTTGGACGAATCCCTGTTCGTTCATTGGTGGAATATCCTTTTTCTCCAACAACAGAATCAATGCCTAAATCATTTTTATATTCTTCCTCGTCAAATGGGGCATTCGCCATCAACGCACGTTCATCTGCACTTGATTCCAAAACGTCATCATAAAATCCAGGTATGGTAATGTGATTATTTTCATCATGACACGATGCAATCATTTTTGCTAGCACTGTTGCAGGGTTTGCTACTGCACCACCATAAACACCACTGTGTAAGTCGCGATTAGGGCCAGTCACTTCAATCTCTATATAACTAAGCCCTCTAACACCAGTATCAATTGAAGGGGTATCCATGCTGATCATAGCGGTATCGCTGATCAAGATTACATCGGCGGAAAGTAATTCTTTATTTGAGGTGACAAATTTCGCCAAATTGGGTGAGCCAATTTCTTCTTCACCTTCAATACAGAACTTAATATTTGTTTTTAGGGTGTTGTTGGCAACCATAGATTCAAGTGCCTTTACGTGCATGTAAAATTGTCCCTTATCATCACAAGCACCGCGTGCAACTATTTTCCCATCTATAATTACCGGCTCAAACGGACCACTTTTCCATAGCTCTAAGGGGTCGGCAGGCTGAACATCATAGTGACCATATACTAATACAGTTGGCCAATCTGGATTTGATATTTTTTCTGCAAAAACGATGGGATGCCCTTCTGTCTCATATATAATAGCCTTATCTGCTCCCGCTTCAACAAGCGATTTTTTTACAGCCTCGGCACATCTGATCATATCGGCCTTGTAATCACTGCTGGCACTAATTGAAGGGATACGAAGTAATTCAAGTAGCTCATTCAAAAAACGCTCTTTGTTATCGTCAAGGAATTGTTTCATGTGTAGTTGATATTCTATAAATTAAGCGTGCTATCGGAAATAGATGGTAACAAAAATAACCGAAAATGAAGTTTTATGAAGTTATATTAACATGTACATTAGACGCAATAGCTTTAAAAAAAGTTAACAATTAATTTGTTTTGTATGAAAGCATCCCTATATTTGGTATACGATTGCTAGTCATATCAGCCTTTGTAAGTCCAACTGCTCTTGAGCAGAGGGTTTTTACAGAGGCTGAATTTTTTTAAGCACGTTAAGGTTACTTATTTTTTATAAATCGGTCTTCAGCAATTTCCCAGTTGATTAGGCTAAACCAGTTGCTTACATATTCAGCACGTCTGTTTTGATACTTTAGGTAGTATGCATGTTCCCAAACATCGATTCCTAAAATTGGGTGCCCTTTAATAGGAGAAACATCCATAAGAGGATTATCTTGATTTGGTGTTGAACCAATTTGTATACTTTTCTTATCATCTATATATAGCCAAGCCCATCCACTTCCAAATCGTGTCATGGCTGATTCACTGAGTTTGGTTTTAAAATTTTCGAAACTATTGAATGTGCTGACTATGGCATCTTTAAGTTGTCCAGTTGGTCCACTATTGCTACCTGGTGCAACCATCGATTTCCAAAATAGTTCGTGGTTATAGTGACCGCCTGCATTATTTCTAAGTTTTGTTGAATAGGCTGAACTATTTTTTAATGCATTCTCTAGGGTTATTTCTTGTCCTTTAAATTCTATCGCTGCCGCATCATTTAGGTTTTTAACATAGGCTGCGGCATGTTTAGTGTAGTGAATTTCCATTGTCATGGCATCAATAATCGGTTCTAATGCCTGAAATGAATAGGGTAGTGGAGCTTGCGTAAATGCTAGGGCGGGTAACGAATGAGCTTGAAGGATGGAAGACGGCATTGCTGATAATGCACCAACGGCTATAGTTCCTTGAATGCCTTGTTTTAGAAATGTTCTGCGGGTTGAATTCTTTTTCATGGAATGTAATTTATTAAGTTGTTTTTTTTCTGAGCACCTGTATTTTCTGCAATAGTTTCCTATATGCTCTAAAGTACGCTTCATTATTGAAAAGCTGGGAGTCGTTCATCGCTTTATACACTAAGAATATTCCAATTGGTAATAAAACATAGCTAGACATCCATATGCCTGCAAACGGTGATAACAGATCTTGCCGCACAAATTTTTCTCCAAACATATTCATCAAGTGAAAAATCAGGAAAAAGATAACCGCTATGACTAGTGGCATACCAAGCCCGCCCTTTCGTATGATTGACCCAAGAGGTGCTCCTATGATAAAGAGTACCATACAGGCAAAGGCTAGTGAGTATTTTTTATTCCATTCAATCTGGAAGAGACGCAACTCTTGTATTTTCTGTGCATGATTTACAGCAATTAAATCAAGCGACCCTTTCACTAAATTGATTTTGTCTACTGCCTTGCTATACAACGGAGTTATAATTGTATCAGGTATGAGCTGGGTGTACTGCTTAATACCTTTTTTAAATCTAAAGGGGGGATGATTCCACCCTTTTTTAAAATGGGTCCCATAGTTGAAATACCGAGTTACCTCATTCGCCATTCTACTACCTGTAAGTTCTCTGGCAGACTTATTAATCGAGTCACTTGCCTTTTGTAGTTGCCTCACATTTAGCATCTGATAGCTTCCCTTGAACAAACTATCGGGTGTTTTTAAAACGTCAAAGCTACTGAGGTCAAATACCTTTTTATACGTTTTGAATCCCAATCTATAATAATCGGTTTCTATTGAATTGTACGGACCTTTCTCTTGGTATCGCCAACCATTTTGAAGATCAAACTCAAGGAATTTTTTATCATCGCTTATTTTCATTGTACCCGTCTCGGCTACAATGATATTGTCTTGGAGGGAATATTGATTTTCATAGATAATTACTTTGCTAATTCCATTACCATCTTTTTCTTTTTTACCAACCTTGATTGCAAAGCCTGGAATTTTGTCATAAAATATGCCTTCTTTTATATCAAAGGCTGGTTTAGCCACTCTGATGTCATATAGCATGGTGGTGAATTTTAGATTCGCCACGGGGATTACAAAGTTTGAGATTAGAAATGCAATGATGGAGATGCAAAAAGACACAACTAATAAGGGCCTCATAAATCGCAATAATGAAATACCTGCTGATTTTATGGCTACCAACTCAAAACTTTCTCCAAGATTACCAAAAGTCATGATGGAAGAAATTAAAATAGCAAGTGGCAATGCCAACGGAATAGCCGTAGCGGTAACATAAGCCGTGAGTTCTAAAATGCTAGTGAGTTCTAATCCTTTGCCTACTAAATCATCAATATACTTCCAAAAAAACTGCATCACCAATACAAAGAGGGTGATGAAAAAAGTTGCAATGAAAGGCCCCACAAAAGATTTCAAGATCAGTTTATCAAGCTTCTTGATCATGATTGGGGGTTATGCGTCTTTGTTGTGGGTTATAGGTTCTTGATTGTCAACTGCTATGATGATGTAAGCCTATACTTTATAAAGTGAGTAAGGTTAATGCTCAACATTAACCATCTGCTAATTAGTTTCCTAGCCTATGAAATAAATCGTTTACTTGAAACTCCCATAGTCTAGTTTGATCGGGTATTTCTTTTTTCTCCGCAAAATCTTTCACAATCAAAATGGTCTGGCTACTAACTTCTGTCTTTTCGATGGAAAATTCAAAGTACTCTTCCTTTGGGGAATTAATCCAACGAAATCGAATGAATTTATTCTCTAGGGCTTCAACTACGGCTGCTTTTTCAATAGAGCCATTCCAAGAGAAGCTGAAGACGGTATCACGCTCATCAACTTTATCAGCAAACCATTCTTGAAGACCGGCTGGGGTTGAAAGAAATTCATAAAGGATATTGGGAGAACACCTAACGGGGAATTCTATAGAAAAAAGTTGTTTGGCCATGTTGTAAATTATTCTTTTGTCACTTTTCGTTCATCTAATCCTTGCAATGATAGAAAAATATCACAACCGAAAAAATATAATTTAATGTTTCTTGCTAACTTTTTTCTGATGATTTTCCCCAAGAATATTTTATTTATATAACTAAATGATTAGCAAGTAGTTATGCAATATGGTTTCATGATTTATAAATGCAGCTGCTTGCATTTAACAATTTTTTTACTTAAGCAGCGTTTTAGGATTGTACCACTCCCTTCAAAAGGAGCCCTTTAATCCTAAACCCCACCCTATGAGTATGCGTCAATTACGTATAAGCAAATCTATTACTTCGCGTGAGTCTCCAAGTCTTGAGAGATATCTCCAAGAAATTGGTAAAGTAGATATGATAACAGCTGATGAAGAAGTAAACCTTGCTGTTCGTATAAAAAAGGGTGATCAAGTTGCACTTGATATCTTAACCAAGGCAAATCTTCGTTTTGTTGTTTCAGTAGCAAAGCAATATCAACACCAAGGACTTTCCCTTCCTGATTTGATTAATGAAGGAAATATGGGTTTGATCCGTGCTGCAAAGCGGTTTGATGAAACAAAAGGGTTCCGTTTTATTTCATATGCAGTGTGGTGGATTCGTCAATCTATTATTCAAGCCATAGCTGACCAATCTCGAATTGTTCGAGTACCGTTGAATAAGCTATCTATTCGAAATAAAGTAGCCCGCGCCTCACAAGAATTTGAACAACAGTTTGAACGTGAGCCAACTATAGAAGAGCTTTCTGAAAAGCTTCTTTTGGATGAAGAAGATATCTCAGCCACCATCAATTTGTCTAATCGTCATGTAAGTCTAGATTCTCCATTGGGAATGGATAGCGATGCAACGATGATTGATTTCATGGAAAATGAGAATGCAACACTGGCGGACGAACAATCTCAGTCGGATTCGATGCATTATGAAATTGAGCTAGCGCTTAAAAGTTTACCAGAAAAGCAACAGCGTGTATTAAGGTGCCTTTATGGTATTGGCATGGATACGCCAATGGGCATGGAAGATATAGGGGAGCAATTCAATTTGACACGTGAACGAGTAAGGCAAATAAGGGATAAAGCCCTAGCAACGTTAAGGCAACATGCTAGCACAATGCGCCTTAAAAGTTTTCTATAGCATTCACTAACATAGTTTTATTAACTTTGTTAACTTAATGAACATCTATCGATGTTCATTTTTTTTTAAATACATTCATTTTTATGTTCGAAAATTTAAGTGAAAGAATCGCCTCGGCATTCAAACAAATCAAAGGGGAAGGACGGATTACTGACCTGAACATTGCCAATACAATTAAGGATATCCGTAAGGCATTGCTTGATGCTGACGTGAATTTTAAGATTGCAAAGGAATTTACCGATAAAGTAAAAGAAAAAGCAGTTGGCCAAAAAGTATTGACAGCAGTAAGTCCTGGACAACTCATGGTGAAGATTGTTCAAGACGAACTCACTGATTTAATGGGTGGTTCCATCAGCGAATTTCAAATCAATGGAAATCCTGCCATCATTCTTATTGCGGGTTTGCAAGGATCTGGTAAAACAACGTTCAGTGGTAAATTAGCCAACTACCTTAAAAATCAAAAAGGGAAATCACCCTTACTGGTTGCTGCGGATGTATACAGGCCTGCGGCTATTGATCAGTTGAACGTGTTGGGCGGACAAATTGGTGTTGATGTTTATTCAGAACCAGAAAACAAGGACCCAAAATCAATTGCTGAAAATGCACTGAAGTACGCGAGAAGTAATAACAAGAATATTGTGATCATCGATACGGCTGGTCGATTAGCTGTAGATGAGGTGATGATGAATGAGGTAGCCGGACTAAAAGAAAGTTTGAAGCCTCAAGAGATCCTATTTGTTGTGGATTCTATGACAGGGCAGGACGCTGTCAACACAGCAAAGGTGTTCAATGAAAGACTTGATTTTACTGGAGTTGTACTAACTAAATTAGATGGTGATACAAGAGGTGGTGCTGCTCTTTCAATAAAATACACGGTTGAAAAGCCAATCAAATTCATCAGCAATGGTGAAAAGTTAGACACCTTGGATGTGTTCCACCCTGATAGGATGGCACAACGTATTTTAGGTATGGGTGATATTACCAGCTTAGTGGAAAAAGCCCAAGCCCATTTTGACGAAGAGCAGGCACGGAAGTTGGAAAAGAAAATTCGAAAAAATCAGTTTGATTTTCAAGATTTTCTTGATCAACTCCAACAGGTTAAGAAGATGGGAAACCTCAAAGACCTTATCGGCATGATACCTGGTATGGGGAAAGCCGTGAAGGATATAGACATCAGTGATGATTCGTTCAAAGGGGTTGAGTCGATTATTGGATCTATGACGCCATTTGAACGGGCTAATCCTGATGTTATTGATATGAACAGAAAGAAGCGTATTTCAAAAGGATGCGGGCGAAATATGGATGAAATCAATCAGTTTTTTAAGCAATTCGAGCAAATGAAGCAAATGATGAAAAATATGGGAAATATGCCATCTATGCCAAAATTTGGCCGAAGATGATTCATTGATTATCAGGCCTCTGCATTAACAGAATTTTTTAGATTTAATGCCTTAAAGTATTTTGAAGTTTGCCAACAAGTTATTAACTTCGCAAACTCATTTTAACCCTATTAATTAACCACCCAATAAAAATTTTAATTTTTTATGGCTGTAAAAATCCGACTTCAACGTCACGGAAGCAAGAAACGCCCTTTCTATTTTATCGTAGTAGCAGATGCTCGTGCACCTCGCGATGGTAAATTCATTCAAAAGATTGGAACGTACAATCCATTAACACATCCTGCAACAGTATTGATCGATCGTCAAAAGGCGCTTGAGTGGCTGAGCAACGGTGCTCAACCAACTGATACTGTTCGTAAAATACTTTCAACTAAAGGCGTATTGTATTTAAAACACCTTTTACGTGGAGTAAGCCTTGGTCTATTTGATCAAGCTGCTGCTATGGTCAAATTTGAAGAGTGGCATCAGGATCAAGAATCTAAGTCAAGACAACGTCAGGATGAAGCTATGCGTGCTCGTCGTCAACAAAGAACACGTGCTCCATTTACCCGTCCAGTACCTGTTCAAGCTGCACCAGTTGTTACAGTCGCACCAGTTGAACCTGTTGCACCAGCCGAACCGCAAGCTGAAACTGAATCAACTCCAGAATAATAATGATCTAGTCAAAAAATATAAAGCCTCGTTTTTTACGGGGCTTTTTTTTGTAAATATGGAAGATTACATAAACATAGGAAGCCTAGTAGCAACCTTTGGGGTTAAAGGGGAGATTGTATTATCGCATCACCTTGGAGCCAATCCTGAACTTGCCAAAGTTGAAGCCTTCTTCATAGAAGAAGCCCAAGATCGCTTTATTCCCTATTTTGTTCATGAAGTCAAAATCAAATCTGCTGACGAGTTGATTGTTTCGTTTGAAGGAATCGATTCTCCAGAGAAGGCTAGAAAATACCTAAAGAAGAAAGTCTGGTTGTCGTCATCTGATGCAAAACGTATGGCATCCAAAGCCGCTCCCATTTCATTGTTGGGGTTTTCTATCATAGAGAAAAAAACGACTCTAGGAAAGGTGTTAGAAGTTATTGAACAGCCCCTCCAAATTTTATTGCGAATTGAAATCGATGGAAAAGAGGTGCTCATTCCCATTAATGAGAGCACACTTGTAAAGGTTGATCATAAAGGAGAAAAAATTTACGTCGACCTCCCGGAGGGCTTATTGGATATTTATTTAACTTGATTTTCCCAAGCCATCAATGCTGAAATGGGTAACATCAAATGAGCGTAGCACAACCTTATATCGCACACTTCGATTTAGATGCATTTTTCGTATCTGTTGAATGTATACTTGATCCTTCCCTAAAAGGTAAGGCACTTATTCTTGGAGGCAGCAAAGAACGGGGTGTAGTGAGTACATGCAGTTATGAAGCACGAAAGTATGGAGTTCGGTCTGCCATGCCAATGGCAAGAGCCATGGCACTTTGCCCACATGCTACTGTAGTCAAGAGCTCACGTGGGCAATATGGTAAATTCTCTCAATGGGTAACCGATATCATTGCTGCAAAAGCGCCTATCTATGAGAAGGCATCTGTAGATGAATTCTATATAGACCTTACAGGAATGGACCGTTTTTTTGATCCGTTGCAATGGACGATTGAGTTGAGAAATGAAATCATAGAAACTACCAAGCTGCCCATTTCATTTGGACTTGCATCGAATAAAATGGTGGCCAAAATGGCGACTAACGCAGCTAAGCCAAATGGGTATTTGCATATTATTGCCGGAAAAGAACAAGAGTTTCTGGCTCCCCTGTCAGTTGGCGAAATACCGGGTGTTGGTGAGCATATGCTCAAAACATTGAATACATTGGGTATTTTAACCATTCATGATCTTTCACTATTCCCTACACAACTCCTCGAGCAATACATAGGTAAATATGCTGAGGTGTTGAAACAAAAATCACTAGGTATTTACCAGGGTGCTATCCATACTCATCATGAAGCTAAATCCATCTCTACGGAACAGACCTTTTTCGAAAATACCAACGACCTTGATTTTTTGTATGCTGAGCTTTTAAAGATGACTGAGAAATTAGGGCATCAACTAAGGCAAGAGTCAAAAATGACTCGATGTGTAGCCGTGAAGTTGCGTTATCCTGACTTCACAACCCAAACAAAGCAAGTTGCAATACTTCCCAGTTCCTACGACGATGAACTGATTAAAGTAATACGGGATTTATTTCTTCAGTTATATGATCAACAAAAATCCCTTAGACTCATTGGTGTGCGTTTTAGTGATTTGGTTGAGCATAGTGTTCAAACTAACCTTTTTGAAAATAGCCTAAAAAAAGAGAAGTTATACGGGGCTATTGATAATGTTAAGAAACGATTTGGTAAAAAATCTATTAATAGGGGCGATTAGATAATTCCACGATTAAGCCATACTGCCTGATTTTAAGGGGTATAAAAACTTTGTTTAAATATACTTTTCGATAAAATAAAGTCTATACTTTTTGTAGAGTAATAAATAATCATTTTCTTTGCTACTAAAATAATTAAGATGGGACTAAGATTAGGCGATGTAGCGCCAAATTTCAAAGCAAAAACTACTGCTGGAGATATTGATTTTCATGAATACCTGGGAACGAGCTGGGGTATTCTTTTTTCACATCCAGCAGATTTTACCCCTGTTTGTACGACCGAATTGGGAAGAACTGCACAGTTAGAAGAGGAGTTTAAAAAGAGAAATGTGAAGGTACTTGCAGTGAGTGTTGATGGGTTGGAAAAGCATGAAAGTTGGGTAAAGGACATTAATGAAACGCAGCATTGTACAGTAGGGTTTCCAATTATAGCTGACGAAAACAGAGAAGTGGCTGGCTTGTATGATATGATTCATCCAAATGCTTCTGCCACATTTACGGTTAGATCCCTATTCATTATAGGTCCAGATAAAACAATAAAATTGTTTATCACCTATCCAGCTTCAACCGGTAGAAACTTTGTTGAAGTATTGCGTGTAATTGACTCACTACAGCTTACCGCAAACTTTAGCGTTGCTACACCAGCAGATTGGAAAGAAGGAGAGGATGTAATTGTTGTTCCTGCTGTTTCAACGGAAGATGCAAAAATTAAATTTCCAAAAGGACTTAATATCGTTAAGCCTTATTTGAGGTATACTCCACAGCCGAATAAATAGGGAATACAAGGCAATGAGGCAATAGGCAATGAGGAAAGAGGCAAGGAGGAAAGAGGCAAGGAGGAAAGAGGCAAGGAGGCCAAGAGGCAATAGGCAATAGGCAATAGGCAAGGAGGCCAAGAGGAAATAGTAAATTTACAAAGGCATACAGAGAATTAACTAAAATCTTCTTTTCTGTATGCCTTTTTGCATTCCCTATTGCCTCCTGCCTATTGCTCCTGCCTCTTGCCTCCTGCCTATTGCCTATTGCCTCCTTGCCTCTTCAAAGACTTAACCTATCTTTGCCCCATGAGCACTACGGCCAAGCCGAATATCAGGCATTTAAGTATTGAGGAAATCACCGACTATTTTGAGTCTATTGGTGAGAAAAAATTTCGCGTTAAGCAAGTATGGGAGTGGCTGTGGCAGAAGCAAGCCCTCAATTTTCAGTCCATGTCGAACCTTTCTAAGGACCTAAGGGCGAAATTGGAGGAGACTTTTGACTTTACATCCTTGTCTGAGGATGCCACCCAATTTAGCGAGGATGGCACTGTTAAAACACGATTCAAAACATTTGATGGTCATAAAGTGGAAGGTGTTTTAATACCCACTGAGGAAAGGCTAACGGCCTGTGTTTCGTCACAAGTTGGATGCAGTTTAAGCTGTAAGTTCTGCGCTACTGGGTATATGGATAAGAAAAGGAACCTTGTATTTGATGAGATCTACGATGAAGTAGTGCTCATTAATCAACAAGCCATGAAGATGCATGAGAAGAAACTCACGAATATCGTATTTATGGGCATGGGTGAACCATTGCTGAATTATAAGAATATGATGAAAGCGGTGGAACGCATCACTTCTCCAGATGGATTAGCAATGAGTCCCCGTAGAATAACTGTTTCAACAGCTGGTGTATCAAAAATGATTAGGCAGCTAGGGGATGATGGTGTTCGATTTAAATTGGCCTTATCGTTGCATGCCCCTACAGACAAAAAAAGAAATGAAATCATGCCTATCAATGAAACCAACAACTTGAAGTCGTTGATTGATGCATTGAATTATTTCTATAAAATGACTAAGAGTGAAATTACACTTGAATATATTCTGTTTGACAACTTCAATGATTCATTTGAGGACGCAGAAGATCTAGTGAAATTGTATAGGCAGATTCCAGCAGACTTGGTAAACATCATCGAGTACAATCCGATTGATTTTGCACGATTTAAAAAGCCAACGGAAGAAAAAACGGCGGCATTCATGCAGTACTTAGAAAAGAATAGGGTGAATGCACGTTTGCGAAAGAGCAGAGGAAAGGATATCGATGCAGCATGTGGACAGTTGGCAAATAAGTAAAAAAGTACTGAATATCTTAGGTAGGTAAAGTATCTGCAATTTTATTTTTAGTTTGTTTATTATTATTTATAAATCCTGTTGAAAAACAGCAAAACAACAACATGAAACGTACAGACAATTTCTCAAAGTTCGTAGTTCAGAAAAAGAACAGCGCCATTAAAGAAGAGTTCCGCCAGGAAAAAAAGAAATGGAAAAAAGAGCGTTCAGATGCCATAGACCTTAAAAAGGCAGAGAAGAGAAAGATCCTAAATATTGCAAAGGAAAAAGGACATGCACCCATTCCAGAATCAGCCGGTAAAATGCCTATGATTGTGAGAAAGCAAGACAAAAGCATGCCATTAAACAAATACATCGCCCATTGTGGCATCTGTTCTCGGAGAGATGCTATTCTGCTTATCAAAGAGGAAAAAGTGAAGGTGAATGGAGCTGTAATTACAGAACCTGGATTTAAAATTACCCCTGAAGATGTAGTGTTGTACATGGGTAAAAAGATTTTACCTGAAAAAAATCTGGTATATATATTACTGAATAAACCCAAGGATTATATCACCACGGTGGAAGATCCTCAAGGGCGAAAAACAGTATTGGATTTAATTCGTGGTGCAACGGGGGAAAGAATTTTTCCAGTTGGACGATTGGATAGAAACACTACAGGTGTTTTATTGTTAACCAATGATGGCGACCTTACTCAAAAACTATCTCATCCCTCTCATGAAGTAAGAAAAGTCTATGAAGCAAAGCTTGACAAGCCTTTTTCTAAAGTGGATTTTGATAGGATGTTGAAAGGGCTTGAACTTGAAGATGGTTTTGTGCGTGCTGATGCGTTGGGGTATGTAGACACAAAGGATAAGTCCGTTATCGGAATTGAAATTCATAGTGGTCGCAATCATATTGTTAGAAGGATGTTTGAATTTCTAGGGTATGATGTAAAGGGACTCGATCGAGTTGTGTTTGCGAACTTAACAAAGAAAAATGTTGAGCGTAGCAAATGGAGATACCTCAATGAAAAAGAAGTGCGTTTGTTAAAGTTTATGAATAGTTCATTTATTAAAAAGCCTAAAGCGGTATGATGTATGAGGTATGAGATGTGAGTTTGAGGTATTTGTTGACTTAACCATCAACCCCTAACTCCCAACTCATTTCAACCCCTAACTCCCAACTCCCAACTCATTTCAACCCCCAACTCCTAACTCCCAACCCAGTAGAGTGCAAATACTTCCTCAAATACTATACCAAGACGATGATATCATCGCCATCAACAAGCCTTCTGGTTGGTTGACAATACCTGATCGATTCGATCCTGAATTGAAGTGCATCAAAACATGGTTTGAATCACGGCATCAAAAAATATTTATTGTTCATCGCATAGATAGGGATACGAGTGGATTGCTCTTGCTTGGAAAAAATGAGGAGGCGCATAAGTTTTACAATCAGCAATTTGAGCAGCGTGCCATCAAGAAAACATATTTTGGATTAGTACAAGGTTCAATCACTGAAGATGATGGTACATATGATCAGCCCTTAGAGCCACATCCAGCGCAAAATGGTAAAATGAGAGTTGGGCGAAAGGGGAAATCTGCCATTACTCATTTTCATGTGGAACAGCGATTTAGAGGCTATACATGGGTTAGATTTCAAATTGAAACGGGAAGAACACATCAAATTAGAGTACACCTTCAGAATGCTGGACATGCATTAGTGTGTGATCCTTTATATGGAAGTGCTGATCCGATTTTACTTTCGTCATTCAAAAAGAAAAAATTTAACCTTTCGAAATCTGAAGAAGAGGAAAGGCCTTTGCTTTCCCGGCTGGCATTGCATGCTTATAGCATAGAAGTTATTGATCGAAAAGGTAACCCCATAGTGTTAACTGCCCCACTTTCAAAAGACCTTGATGCAACTTTGAAACAGCTGGGTAAATGGGGTAAGTAATGAGATATTAGATATGCTTATCTATATCAGATTGTACTACTTCTTTCTGAATGCCACTACTTAAATTTTTAATCACTACAGTACCTGCTTCAATTTCTTTGCTTCCGATGATAGCAATATTAGGAATTGATTTTTTTTCTGCATACTTGAATTGCTTATCAAATTTTGCAGCTTCATGGTATATCTCGCAGGAAATATTTTTGGAACGAAGTGATTGTGCGATACGTAAAATGTGTTGTTGCTCTGCTGTTCCTGTATTGAAAAACAATAAGCTAGTTCCTTTCTGGATGTTTTCTGGAAAAACATTCAATTCCTCCATAACGTCATAAATTCTGTCTACGCCGAAGGATATGCCTACACCAGCGATTCCATTCACACCAAAAAGTCCAGTTAAATCATCGTACCTACCTCCACCACCAATACTACCCATTTGCACACCAATGGCTTTAACCTCAAATATTGCGCCAGTGTAATAATTTAACCCTCTAGCAAGGGATAGGTCAACTATTAGTGCTGTCTTATCCGCGCTAGTTGATGAATGTTGATTGATATTTTCAAACGTTGAAAGGATAGTTCGTAATTCATTTACTCCTTCTACTCCGATAGAGATCTTGCTGAACATCGCTTCTAATCGGTTTAGCTTTTCTTCATTGTTTCCTGTGATTGAAATAAAAGATTCAACGAGTGCTACTTGGGCTTCATCTAATCCTCTCGCGTTTAATTCTTCTTTAACTTTTTCAAGGCCAATCTTATCTAGTTTGTCAATAGCTATTGTGATGGGGATCATTCGGTCATCTCCACCACATAGTGTTGCTAAGGCCGTCAATATTTTTCTATTGTTTATTTTTAGTTCAACAGGTACATTAAGTTTTTGAAATACGGTGGCATATATCAAGGCTAATTCTGTTTCATGCAACAGTGAGCTGCTTCCGGCAACATCTGCATCACATTGATAAAATTCTCTGTAGCGTCCTTTTTGAGGTCTATCTGCTCGCCAAACAGGCTGCATTTGATAGCGCTTAAATGGAAAAGTTAATTGACCTTGGTTCATGGCAACATACCGAGCAAATGGAATCGTAAGATCATAGCGCAATGCTCTTTCCGTGATGCCTTTATTCGTTTTGCCATCAAGGATTGTTTCAAAATCGTTGCGGGCTGTATCTTTTTTTGTTGGATTATCTAACCCATTATTTAAAATCTTGAATATTAATTTATCTCCTTCGTCGCCATATTTACCTAGAAGCGTTTCTGTATTTTCAACTGCAGGGGTTTCCAAGGGTTCAAAACCATATAATTCAAAGGTTGATTTTATAGTATTGAAAATATAATTTCGTTTGCGTAAAATCGAAGCAGAGAAGTCGCGCGTACCCTGAGGCAGAGATGGTTTCATGCCTGCTAAGTTAATATTGTTTTGTGGAATTTAGTTCTTGAATCAATGCTTCACAGGCATGATCAATTAAATCATATACTTCATAAAATGCCGACTCCGATTTTGACCAAGGATCAGGAACATCTAAATCGGTTCCTGGAAACGAGTAGTTCAACAAAAGGGTAACCTTTTTGGGGTCGTATGATTTTCGTGCGATGTATTGCATCTCCCTCATCACATCCCCTGCCATGGGGATGATTAAATCAAAATCATCAAAATCTTTTGCTGTAAAAGGCCTTGATCGTTGACCAGATATATCAACACCATTAACCTTGCAGACCACTTGAGACATGTTGTGGGGATGCTCTCCATCATGATAGCCATTAGTACCTGCGCTATCGATTACCCAATTCAAGCCTACTTCTTTGCATTTTTTTTGCAGAACACCTTCTGCAATAGGACTTCTGCAAATATTGCCTAAACATACCATCAGTATTTTCATCAATCTTTTTTTTCAAAGGTACGCATCGGAGCGATTAAATATTTTCAAATTCACTCCAAAAAAACTACCTTGATGTGCTAAAACAATTTCATGATATACCGAATTTTTCTATTGTTGATTTTTCCATTGTCAATGCTTGCTCAGCATGCTCCAAATGGGAATGTGCAAGCAAGTAAGGCTGTTGATTTTTTGAAGTTGTTGAGTAAAGACCAAAAAGCAAAAAGTACATTTCAATTCGATGAGATGAATCGATACAACTGGCATTTTGTTCCTTCTACCATGTCTGCTCGCGATGGGATTTCAATGAGAGATATGAGTCCTGTTCAAAAGAAAAAATTGAATGAATTATTGCATGTTTTTTTAAGTGAGAAAGGGTATAGCAAAACACAAGGAATCATGAGTTTGGAATATGTCTTGAAAATAATGGAGCCAACAAATGATCATCGTATTCCAGAGAATTACTATGCTGCTTTTTATGGAGACCCTGGAAGTGATAAAGTATGGGGTTGGAAATTTGGAGGGCATCATATCTCATTGAACTTTACCATGGTGGATGATAAACTAGCTTTTGCCCCATTCTTTTTCGGAGCTAATCCAGGAGACCTGAAAGAAGGGCCTCAGAAAGGATATCGTGCGTTGAAAAATGAAGAAGATTTAGGGTTTGAATTGTTGAATGCGTTAACTGCTGATCAACGAAAGCAGGCTATTTTTGAATCGACTGCTTTTGCAGATAATGTGACAACCAATACACCCCAAGTTAGCCCATTAGAAGAGGTTGGCGTAATGGCGGAGCATATGACTACTGATCAGAAAATCATACTCGAAAAATTAATAGCTTCCTATCTTGAAGCTATGCCTGAAAAAATCGCTTTGTTTAGGAAAAATAAAATTCAAACAGAAGATTTTGAACAGATTCGATTTGGATGGGCTGGGGATACAAAAATTGGAGCGCCCCATTATTATCGTGTTCAGGGAAAGTCATTCTTAATTGAATTTGATAATACCCAAAACAATGCAAACCATATCCATACAGTTTGGCGTGATTTTAATGGCGGCGATTATGGGCTTGATTTGATTAGGAATCACTACATGCAAAGTCCTCACCAACATTAATGTTTTTTGGTGCAGACTAGTAGAAACTATACTAGTGTATATTTTTCAGTATTTCACTCTTTTTTTTATTGAATCGATTGAATACTAATCTGTTCTTATTTCATAAATTGCAATTCATTCGTTTTTATGGATACACAATCATTTCGGGATAGAGAATCAAATCGGCAATCTGGGCTCAAGATTATCTATGATGTTACTATGGGAATCATTTGGTTCGGTGCAGGGGCATTTTTTTTGCTGAACAAATACCTTGGTAATAACCTTGGATTTGATTCACTCATTTCTTCCATTTTTGGGATATCCTGCATCTGCTATGGGGCTTTTCGTTTTTACAGAGGCCTTTCTTCTCGTAAAAGATAATTTGAGCTTGAATTTTAGTTGCACTTTTCCTACTTGCTAACTACTAACCTCTAACCTCTATTAAAAACATAACACTATGATAAAGCAAATTAGTTACTTCATACTCATGCTATTATTACTTGTTGCGTGTTCAAAAAAAGCTAAAAAGCCAAGGGTTTTTGCGGGGGATGATACGCTAACCAGTGGAATAATACATATTAGTGCTGACGAATCGTTTCAGCCAATCATCGATTCTCAGCTAAAAGTGTTTCTCTCTCAACATCCCAATGCCAAGATTATACCGCATTATAAATCTGAAGCAGAATGCATAAAAGATTTATTAAGCGATTCAACGAGGATGGTTATTACCACGCGCAGCCTCTCCTCTGAAGATGTTGCTTTTTATAAAGATACCCTGGGTTTTCCTCCTATATTTGGTCGAATTGCAACGGATGCCATTGCTATGATTTTACATGACAAGTCACCCGATTCCCTTTTCTCGGTAGCTGATATTCAATCCATGTTAAATGGAACGAGTGGATACAAGTACGAGTTGGTGATGGATGGCGTTAAGGCGACCAGCACGGTGCGGTTTATGTTAGATTCGGTCTTAAGAGGTCAACCTATGAACGGTAAGGTTGTGGCGGCAACTAACTCAGAAGGGGTAATTAATTATGTTTCCAATCATCCCAACGCAATAGGTTTCATTGGGGTGAGTTGGATCGGTAACAAGGAAGATTCTGCCCAACTTAGCTTTCTGAAGAAGGTTAGAATTGCGGCTATTCAGTGTAATAAATGTGAAAAGGAGGCATTTGTAAGGCCTTATCAAGCAAATATTGCTACAAAAAGGTATCCCCTTCATAGGGGTCTTTATTACATTCTCAAGGAGAACTATGCTGGACTTGGCAAAGGATTTGTCAATTTCTTAACACATGAAAAAGGTCAGCTTATATTCAGGAGGGGGTATCTTGTACCCGATAGAATGGCTCTGCAAATAAGAAAGGCAAATGTTTCGGAATAAATGTTTGATTACCTATTTTTACACACTTAACAATTGACCAAGATGTATAAAATGAAATTGAGCTTTGTATTGGTTTCTTTCTTAATGACAACGGTGTTGTCTGCACAAACCCTGCAGGATGGGCGTAAACTCTTATATCAACAGCGTTTCCATTCTGCTAAAGAAACCTTAGAGAAAGTAGTAGCGGGGTCTCCTGCTAATCCTGAAGCTATCTATTGGCTTGCTCAAGCATACTTCGAATCCAAGGATGTTAATGCGGCAAAAGAGTCATTGAGGAAAGGAATGGAAGGGGCTAATGGAAGTAACCCATTATTATTAGTTGCCATGGGGCAGGCGGAATTGGCTGAAAAGAAATCCAATGATGCGCGTCAGCGTTTTGAAACAGCCCTTAGTCTTTCAAAAGGAAAAGATCCTGCCGTTTTTGTAGCCATAGGTAAAGCAAACTTAGAAGAAGGTGGTGACCCTGCTTATGGAATTGAGAAACTCAAGCTTGGGGTAGTGGTTAAGAACTTCAAAGACCCAATGGCTCATGTTTATATGGGGGACTTATACAGAAAATTAATGGATGGCGGTGGTGCAGTTTCATCTTATGAAAATGCATTACTAATGGATCCTAAATTGGCTGTCGCCAAATATAAAAAAGCCAAAATTTACTTAACTCAAGGAAGTGATCAAAAAGACCTTTTTTTGAGTCTATTCAATGAAGCAATTGAGGATGACCCTAGCTATACTCCCGCTTTGTATGACATGTATGTCTATTATTATTTCCGAAACGTCAATGAAGCAACTAAGTTTTTTAATCTTTATAAAGCGAATACAGATCCTGGGCCTTCCTTGGATTATGAAGAAGCAAGTCTTCAGTTTGCTGCAGGGGATTTCAAAAATGCGATTGTAAAAGCGGATGCTCTTTTGCAAGCGCAGGGAGAAAAGGCAGATGCCCGTTTATTCAGATTAAAAGGGTATTGCTTTGATAAATTAGGAGATTCAATCCAGGCCTTGAGTTTATTGGAAACGTTTTTTACTAAAGCGACAGCGGAACAACTTAATCCAGATAACTATGTGGTAGCGGCTTATAACGCTGCAAAGCAAAAAGCGGCACCTGAAAAAATAGACTATTATTTTACTAAATCGATTGAATCGGATACAATCTTGGCCAATAAGCTGGATTATACAAAAAGGGCAGCTGATTTTTATAAGAAGGCTAAGAATAACGTGAAATCCGCTGAGTGGTTAACCAAGCTTTTATCCATCAATCCTAAATTGAGTAAAGTAGATGTATACAATGCAGGATTTGAAAACTTCAAGGCAACTCAATATCAACGCGCTGATAGCATTTTTACTATCTATAAAACGCAGTTTCCAACTGAGGTTTATGGACATTATTGGGCATTTCGCTCTAGATCAGCGATTGATTCTACCATGGAACTTGGATTAGCTATTCCTGATTGTGAAAAATTTGTTTCCATTGCCGAGTCTGACACTGCAAAAAATAAAAGCACGCTGATTACAGCCTATGGTTACTTAGCAGGATACACTGCAAATGTAAAAAAGGATCTAGGGGGTGCTATAGCATACCTTGATAAAATCATCGTCTTGGATATGACAAATCAGGATGCTATTAAAAACAAAGAAATTTTGCAAAAGGCCCTAGTTCAGAAAAAATAACAGCATTTAGCAACAACATACTGGTATCACCGTCTTGAATAAAGGCGGTGATATTTTTTTGTCCAAATTCTATCTGTTGCGCTTAATATGGTAAAACCTCACTTAGGTCAACCTATTCAGTGGAAAAGCTACTTTTTCTCATCTCTTTTATCTTAATCAATATGCCTAATTTATTTTTACAATCCACCTCCCTTTTCATACCTTTGCGGCTTCAAATAAAGCCCGATGATCAGGACCCTCTTTTTACAGTCTACAGCTCTCGGACAAGCGGCAGAAATCAATTCGCCATCCAACTATTTTCCAATTGGTATTCAAATCATTTTCGCCATCCTTTTTGTGGCAGTTATGATTGGATTGTCGCACATCATTGGACCTAAACGTAACACGCGCGATAAGCTTCAAGTGTTTGAAAGTGGAATAGAGCAGTTCGGTAACGCCCGCCAGCCTATGGCGATTAAATATTTCCTAGTAGCCATCTTGTTCGTATTGTTTGATGTGGAGGTAATCTTCTTTTATCCTTATGCTGTGAATTTTCGTGGGTTGGGTTGGGATGGATTAAAAGCGGTCTTGATGTTTGTTGGGTTTTTTCTAGCAGGATTTATCTATATCATTAAAAAAGGTGCCCTTCATTGGGAAGATTAGATTGTTGGATAGGGTAAACTATGCGCAGTAGAATTTGTTAGACTTATAAAATATTGTTTATGTCACGTCCTGTTCGGTTTAATTTAAACGTTAAAGATTCCTCAGACCGTGGTATCAATCAGATAGAAATGCCTGAGGGCCATGTTGGGGAAGGTTTTTTTGCTACCTCCTTGGATAAGGTCGTTGGACTTGCTAGAAAAAATTCACTTTGGCCACTCCCATTTGCTACCTCTTGTTGTGGCATCGAATTCATGGCTACTATGGGTTCTCATTACGATTTGTCTCGATTTGGTTCTGAACGTGTGGGATTCTCTCCTCGTCAATGTGATTTGCTTATGGTTATGGGAACCATTGCAAAAAAGATGGGGCCTGTAGTTAGACAAGTTTATTTGCAAATGGCAGAGCCTCGTTGGGTTATCGCCGTAGGTGCTTGTGCTTCAAGTGGTGGAATATTTGATACATATTCTGTTTTGCAGGGGATTGATCAAGTTATTCCTGTTGATGTATATGTTCCAGGATGTCCTCCAAGACCAGAAGCTATTATTGATGGGTTTTTAAAAATACAAGACCTAGTTGGAGATGAGTCGCTTCGTAGAAGAACTGATGAGAAGTATAAGTTGTTGATGGAAAGCTATGGTATTGAATAATTGAATCGAGCAGAATTTAAAAAAATAGAAGCATGTCGTTGACCAATGATTTGATAAAGGAAAAGCTCACTAACCAATTCGGGGATTTCATCCTTGGTGTTGAGGAGTCTTATGGCATGCTCAGTGTAACGGTGAAGAATGAAGTGAATCTAAAAGTGTTAACCTTTCTCCATGATGACACCGAATTGTCATTCAAATTTTTAACTGATTTAACAGGTGTACATTTTCCGGATAGGAAAGGAGAGGAACTTTCAGTGGTTTACCATCTGCACAACTTGGTCAAAAATGTGCGGCTTAGGATAAAGATTTACGTGCCGATTGATAAGCCTGATGTATATACAGCAACTGGTTTATTTAGTGGTGCTAACTGGATGGAGCGAGAGACCTATGATTTTTTTGGAGTGAATTTTGTTGGTCATCCCGACTTAAGGCGAGTGTTGAATGTGGATGAAATGGACTACTTCCCATTGAGAAAAAAAATTGTAAAGAAATTGGTGATATTCTAAATCTTACAGAATCATTTATTAAT
>CAJBBV010000003.1 GCA_903951405.1 uncultured bacterium | reverse complement strand
TGGTATTCTTTTCAGTTTTTATTCATAAGATGTATTATGCCTATGTGGCTTCCGATATCGTAGTATCAAGGGCTGGAGCAATAGCACTTGCTGAAATATGTGCAATGAAGAAGCCTTCAGTTCTGGTGCCATTCCCATTTGCTGCTGAGGATCATCAAACCGGGAATGCCTTGGAGTTAGTGAGCAATCATGCTGCGTTGATGATTACTGATAAAGAGGTTGAAGAAAAATTAGTAGACACTGCTATAGAACTGATTCATGATAAATCTAAATGTGAAGTGTTTTCAAAAGCTGCCGGCAGCTTGTTTGTAGAAGATGCCGATATGCTCATTGCGCTTAAAATTATTGAAAAATTGGAAGTAAAAAATGACTGATTTTATCAACATATCACAAATTAAAAAAGTTTACTTCATTGGAGTAGGTGGTATTGGCATGAGTGCCATTGCTCGTTTCTTCAACGCAAGAGGCGTTTTAGTTGCAGGGTATGATAAAACAGCTACTGCATTAACTGATCAACTTATAAAAGAAGGTATTCTTGTTCAGTTTGTAGATGATCCTTCTTTTTGTACAACCGACTTTGATGCAATTGTGTATACTCCGGCTATACCTTCAGATAACCTCATTTTAAATCACTGTCGATCCCATGGGATGAATTTAATGAAGCGTAGTGATATGTTGCAGATCATTTCGAGGGATACATTTAATATATGTATAGCTGGGACACACGGTAAGACAACCATAAGCACAATGGTTGCGCATATTTTAAGGCATACAGAATATGGATGTAATGCATTTTTAGGAGGGATATCCTCGAATTATAATACCAATTTTTGGAGTCACCCTAGGCCTGTTTGCGTTATTGAAGCTGATGAATATGATAGAAGTTTTCTCAAACTGCATCCAAATGTCATAGCCATTACAGCAATGGACGCGGATCATCTGGATATATATGGTACGGCTTATGAAGTAGAAGAATCATTTTTAGCATTCACTCGAAACCTAAAGGAATCTGGACTTTTAATTTCTAAAAAAGGTATTCAGCGTGAAGCTGAGTTATCTGCTTCAAATCATTTCACCTATCACCTTGAAAATAAACACGCAGATATTCATGCTGCTAATTTAGAAATTGTAAATGGGGCATATCGATATGATGTCATTGGAAAAAGCTGGGAGCTCAACGGTGTTAAATTAAATATGGGGGGGTTGCATAATGTGGAGAACACATTGGTAGCCATTGCTATCGCAAAACATTTAGGCATAGAAGAGGAAAAAATAAAATTGGCGGTTGAAGATTTTAAAGGAGTAAAGAGAAGATTCGAATTTATTATTAATTCTGATGATCAAGTTTACATAGATGATTACGCCCACCATCCAGAAGAATTGCGTGCACTCATATCAGGCGTAAGGTCATTGTATCCACATGATAAATTAACTATACTGTTTCAGCCACATTTATTTACTCGCACGAGAGATTTTGCTGAAGGATTTGCAGAGAGCCTTGATCTGGCTGACGAAGTGTTCTTGTTGCCTATTTATCCTGCAAGGGAGTTACCGATTGAGGGGGTTGATAGTAGTTTGATTTCTCGAAGGATGAAAGCTAAGGTTAGCCTAGTGGAAAAGGAAGAAGTTGTTCAACTGCTTAGTACTAGAGCTCAAAAAGTATTCCTTACGGCGGGAGCTGGTGATATCGATAAATTAATTGACCCATTAAAGAACGCATTGATAAGTAAATCATGATTGCAAAAAAGAAAATATATCATGTATTAGGACTTGTTTCTTGGGGATTGCTCCTCTCGGGGGTGGTGACTTTGCTAGTTAGTGCAGTTAAGACTGAAAATTCTATTCTGTGTAAGCAAGTAGAAATAGAATTAATTGATAACAAAGCCTACAAGATGCTAGACGAAGGTGAAATATTTTCATCCTTATGGCCTGAAGAGAAAGACGGTTTTAAATATGGCAAAAACCCATCTTTGTTCGATTTGAGGAAACTTGAAAAACGACTTGAGAAAAATCCGTGGGTATTTTCGTCTGATGTTTACTTTGATCAACATAGAATACTTCACGTTGATGTTCAACAAAGAACTCCTCTTGCTAGGGGATTCACCCCCGATGGCAATTCATTCTTTATGGATAAATCGTATTCGATTTTACCTGTAAAGTCAAATGATGTTATTTCATTACCTGTCTTTACCAATTTTTTTATTAATCCTGGAAGTGCTACTAGTAAAGATTCTGGAGTTCTTAAGCGAATTGTATCACTTTCTGAGTTTATTCTAGCTGATAGTTTTTGGATGGCTCAAGTAGAAACAATTAATATTTCCTCTGATGGAACATTTGAATTAACAACTCAAGTTGGGGATCAAAATATTTTATTGGGTGAAAGAGATGACTGGAGAAATGTTTTTACAAAATTGAAAATCTTATATCAGCATTTAAACAAGGAGAATGGCTGGAGCAAATATGAAAAAATTGATTTGCAATTCAAAGATCAGGTTGTTTGCGTTAGAAAAAATTCGAGCTACAAAGTAATGGATTCAACATTCACAGAAACTGTGTCTTCACTCGAAATTCAGGATTCAACTCAAAGTCAACCTGTTGTTAATAAACCAGCTGACAACGTAAGTCAATTAAATAATAAAATCACTGCACCTATTCAAAAAAATAAATCAATCAAACCCATCATCCCTAAGAAAAAATAAACACATGAATAACCAACAAGAAAATTCTTCTAATACTTCACAACATAACATCAGTAAACAGACAGCTATGACAAATGATCAACCAATCATAGTAGGCCTAGACATTGGCACTACTAAGATCGCTGCAATTGCAGGTAGAAAAAATGAATTCGGAAAACTTGAAATCCTTGGATTTGGATTGGCAAGCAGTAATGGTGTACAGCATGGTATGGTTTTAAACATTGACCAAACCATAAAGGCAATTGAAACGGCATTGAAAAATTGTTATGAGTCAAATCCTGGACTAGAGATTAACGAAGTTTATGTAGGTATTGCAGGACATCATATCAAAAGTTTGCAAACTAGAGGAGATATCGTAAGACGGTCTACGGATGATGAAATTAAACAATTTGAAATAGATCAACTTGTAGCCGATCAATACAAAACATATATCCCTGCAGGTGATCAAATCATTGATGTTATTCCACAGGAGTTTACAGTAGATAATTTTCAAAATATTGCAGATCCAATAGGTTATACAGGAGTAAAAATAGGCGCTAATTTTCATATCATCACTGGTGATCGTAACGCAATTCGCAATATAAATCGCAGTGTAGAAAAAACAGGACTGAAAGTAAAAGATCTCGTACTTCAGCCACTTGCCTCTTCTGCTGCAGTTATGAGTGAACAGGATATCGAAGCAGGAATTGCCATTCTCGATATTGGTGGTGGAACAACAGACCTAGCTGTATTTTATGAAGGTATTTTAAAGCATACTGCAGTAATTCCATTTGGTGGCGAGAATATTACGAATGACATCAAATTAGGGTTAGGTGTGTTAAAGACACAGGCAGAGCAAATGAAAATTCAATTTGGTAGTGCATTAGCAGATGCAGCCCAGAATAACGCGTTTATAAAAATTCCAGGATTACGTGGTCTGCCTTCACGCGATATCAGTGTAAAAAATCTAGCTGGAATTATACAAGCTAGAATGAGCGAGATTTTAGCCTTTGTTACTTTCCATTTAAAACAAGTTGGACTGGATAGCAAAATGTTGAATGGTGGTATTGTCCTAACTGGGGGAGGTGCTCAACTAAAACACTTGATTCAGCTTACAGAATATGTTACGGGACTAAACGCACGAATAGGCTACCCTAATGAACATTTAGCCGCTAATCATTTTCCTGGATTAGAAAAACCAATGTATTCTACGTGTATAGGTCTAATTCTTAAAGGGTATAATGTTTATGAGAACAATATGAATAGGCTTCATGTTGAACAAAAACGTACTGAATTAAGAAGCCGATTGTCTGAAGCGGAGATCCAAAAAGTGGAAGAACTAGAAAAGCCAGTAGAAATAAAAGGGCGAAGAACACTTTCAGATTTTATGAACACAATCAAAGATGGTCTAATTGATTTGTTCAAAGAAGAAGGCGATAAGCAATTATAAAAACCAAAACCCAAAATTCAATATTCTAACCAAATTCTAAAAAAATCAATATGATTCAATTTGATCTCCCTAAAGAACAATCATCTATTCTAAAAGTTATTGGTGTAGGCGGTGGTGGAAGTAATGCTGTCAATTATATGCATAGCCTGGGCATCACTGGAGTTGATTTTATGGTCTGTAATACAGATGCGCAAGCCCTTGCATTGAGTAAGGTTCCAAATAAAATTCAGCTTGGACCGTCGCTTACCCAAGGACTTGGAGCAGGCGCTAATCCACAAATTGGTCGCCAAGCTACAGAAGAAAGTCTTGACGAAATACGCAGAATTCTTGAGGTTAATACCAAAATGGCTTTTGTTACTGCAGGAATGGGTGGTGGAACTGGAACTGGAGGTGCACCTATTATTGCAAACATTTGTAGAGAGATGGGGATCTTAACCGTGGGAATTGTGACAACTCCATTTGCTTATGAAGGAAAGAAAAGACTGCAGTATGCACATTCTGGAATTGAAGAAATGAAGTCATGTGTTGATACACTCTTGGTTATAAGTAATGACAAGTTGCGCCATCAATTTGGAAACTTGACCATGAGCGCTGCGTTGTCAACAGCTGACAATGTATTGGCTACTGCCGCAAAATGCATTACCGATGTGATTAATACAACGGGACAAATTAATGTCGACTTCGCTGATGTATGTACGGTGATGAGAAATGGTGGTGTCGCCATTTTAGGAAGTGCTCGTGCACGTGGTGAAGACAGAGCTCAGCTTGCTATTGAACAAGCATTGAATTCTCCTTTGCTTGATGATAATGATATTCGTGGTGCAAAATGGGTTCTTATCAATATCAATTCTAAATCAGGTGATACTGAATTTACGATGGATGAAGTAGACACCATTCAGCAATATCTGCTAACTCAAGCCGGACCAGATGCTGATGTAATCTTTGGATTAGGCTATGATGATTCATTGGGTGACGATATAAGCGTAACGATTATTGCAACCGGATTTGATCAAAAATCGTCAATTGGAAATCCTACAATAATCGAAAAGCAAAATCAGGCGGATGAAAAAGTAATGTTTACGCTAGACATGAATCAGACTCCAAAGCAAGAGGTAGTAACTATTGCAGCAATACCAGCACCTGAAAATGAATTAGCGCCAATAGCGATAGTAGAAGAAAAAGTGCAAGATATTCTTGAACCAACCTTGGTTATACAAACCGAAACTGTTACCCCTGAAAATACGGCTGCTCAATCTTTTTTGGATGAAGCCCCTGTTGTTTTTGAACTCGATCTTGGTCCAGTTCAGTCTCCCGTTTTAAATGACAATAAATCCTCAATTCCTGAAGAAGTGGCTCCCCTGCAGGAAGAAAAACCAACAGCTCATTCCACAGTCCCTCAAGAAATTCCGCCAATTTCAGCGGGATTTCTAGTTAAGCCCTCCGTCATCTATGAGGTTCAATCCCATTCCCAAACCCTATCCCAACTTAATTCGTCTGTTTCAACCGGAATTGAAAACGTTGTCGAACAACCTCGTTCTGAATCTATTCAATTAAATCAAATCGAGATTGAAGTCGAAGAAACAATGCAACTTGTTTTCAAAGAAGAAGTTCCTGTAGAACAACCTGTTGCTGAACAACCCCTTTTTAATCCTCCTGTTATAGAAGTGCCAGCTCCATTTGATGAAGCAGAAGCACAAAAGGCAAAAGCTGCAGAAAGGTTATATAAACTTAGAAATTTGTCGTACAATTTTAATGCAGCAGATCCTAATAATGAGTATGAAAACATTCCTGCATATGTTAGGCATAATTTAGAAGTGCACAACACTACATTGGCTAATGTAGAGAAATTTTATAGCAGTTATTCGGTGGATACAGACGAGAATAACAATTCTCATATCAGTACCATCAATACATTTTTAGAAGGTAAAAAACCCGACTAAGAATGTATAGCTCAATGTCAAATAACCTGAGGTAGTTAGATATAAATTAATCACTGGGTTATTTGACGTTGGGTTTAAGGGTATTAGTGAACGAAATGAATTGAACACTAATTGTTCTATGTCAATTTTAAATAAGCATTTATAAAAATCAGCTCAATGACAATAATTAGGAATATATTCTTGATTTCCATAATTTTTATGGGGAATATATTTTCTACACAAGCTCAACGTTTGTTTGATCTGGTTCCTAAGGAAATTGAGTTTGAACATAAAGTAATTTCTTCTGTTTTTAGTTTAAATCCTGGAACTGCCATCAATATTAAATTTTCCAGTCAATTTCATATTACAGGAATTTTAAAGTCCAATAATAAAATATATCATAATCTGCAATCAGTTTTAATTGAATGCACAAATTATAAGAATCTTAAATTTTTTATTTCTAAGCGTGTTAATCAAGATCTATCGATTTCCTATGTAGGTAGATTGATTTCTAGAAATGCGGAGGATGGATTTGAGGTTGTAGAGAATAAATCTGGAAAATCAGTATTAAAAAAAATTAGCCTCAAAGAAATGATTGTTGAATAGACCTAGTTAATCCAATCCCTTAATCCAATCCATACCCATGCCATATCCAATTAAAAACCTCCAATTCCTTTTCCATGAAATTCCTATTTGCATTCATGACCCTGCTGGGTATCATAGTGCCTACTATGTCCAGCGCAATACCGTCGTTGAATAGTTATCCTAGCTCAACTGCAACAATTTTGTTGGATTTTGATGGCCAGGATATAAATAATTCCATGTGGAATTTTGGAACGCCGTTCAACTGTTTACCAGCAGGTTTAAATGACGATCAAATTACAGAAATATTTAATCGGGTATCGGAAGATTTCAGACCTTTTGAAGTTAACGTAACAACAGACTTATCTAAATTTTTAGCTGCCCCACTTACAAATAGAATTCGTGTAATAATAACTCCGACAAGTGATTGGTATCCCTATGTTTCTGGAATAGCCTATGTAGGTTCATTCATTTGGGGGGATGACACACCTTGTTTTGTATTTAGTGATCGACTAGCAAATAATTCAAAGAGAATTGCAGAAGCTATATCTCATGAAAGTGGTCATAGTGTTGGTCTGGCTCATCAATCTCAATATTCAGATGTATGTAAACTTAAAAATTCATACAATACTGGTATGGGAGTTGGAGAAATATCATGGGCTCCAATCATGGGTAACGCGGCAACAAAAAATTTGACACAATGGAATTACGGACCAACGCCAACTGCATGTACATCTTTACAGGATAACCTCAGTATAATTACAACCCAAAATGGATTTTCATATCGGCCTGATGATGTTGGGGATATCTACAATACATCTACTTCATTAGATATCTCTCAGCAGTTAATTTATAGCGAGGGCATCATAACTACAAATACCGATAAAGATATTTTTCGAATTGACCTTCTTGTTAGTGGAAAGTTCCATCTTAATGCCGAACCTTATAGTGTAGGGATTGATTATAGCGGGGCAAATCTAGATATTCAACTTGTGCTTCAAGATTCGAAAGGCATAACATTAAATACCTATAATATTACCGATTCATTGAATGCACGAATCGATACTACACTTGGCGAGGGTACATACTATATTATTGTGGATGGCACAGGGAATGTAAATAGCGTGAACGACTATGGAAGTTTGGGCTCATATTCACTTTCAGGGGAGTTTATAAAAAATGATATTCAACCTCTTCCTAATGCATTTGGAGATATTTCTGGGATGCGTATCAAAACGGGTAATATGATTATGTGGAATCCGGATTTAGTTAAGTCTGGGGAAACTATAGCCATGATGTGTGCAATAGGAGGAAGTGAAGATTTTAGGGAGATTAGTCGGCCTTCATCAACTATAGGAAGCTATGTTCACCGCTTAACTGATCTTACTATTTACACCTATAAACTGAAAATTATTCAAGAATCAGGTTCTATCCGGTTTACTAATTCAGTGATGATTGACCCAAGAATTAAATCGAGCATTTTTACCATTATTAGGCAACCACAGCAGCCTGTAATCATCAACTCAAGTCAGGGCTATGAATTTCAAGTTATTAATACCGAGGGTAAAATAATCCAATCAGGTAGGGTTGATTCAGGCTTGAAGGCAATTAATATGACTTCTTTTCCAGGTGGGGTATATAACATCAGAGTCTTTAATCAGAATGAGCAGCGGGTTGAAAAGTTTTTAAATGGCTAGCTCAATTAATTAGACCGATATGGTAGTCTGCATTTTTTGGAAGTAGATTCATGCTTTAAGTATTATTTACAAAAAGCATGACCTATTTTGTTGCAAAATCGGCTTAATTTTGTAAAAATTTTCTATGCCAACAGTATTGATCACAGGTGGAACAGGTATGATTGGGACAGCTCTCAGTCGACATCTTATGCAACAAGGATATGATGTTATCGTTCTTTCTCGAAATCCAGTTGAAACAGCTTCAGTTTATCGTGCCAGTTCAACTCAAAATAGCTTTAGGCCAAGTGGAAATATTTATTATGCAAAGTGGGATACAGACAAGCAGATGATTGACGCGCAAGCAATGAGTCAAGCCGATTACATCGTTCACTTAGCAGGGGAAGGGGTTGCAAAAAAACGTTGGACAAAAAAGCGAAAGGAAGAAATTAAACAAAGTAGAACAAAGACAAGCGAAGTTCTTTACCATTGTCTTTCAACTCAACCGAATAAAGTTAAGGCAGTTATAAGTGCATCAGCTATTGGATGGTATGGACCAGATGCAGGAAAAATATTTACTGAGTCAGATCCTTCTGCTGATGATTTTCTTGGTCAAACATGCAAGGCATGGGAAGAAAGTATAGAGAAGGTAAAAAATCTTGATAAACGATTGGTTAAGCTTAGATTAGGAATTGCTTTGAGTAATGAAGGGGGTGCATTAGCCGAGTTTAAAAGACCCGTAAGACTAGGTGTTGCTGCTATTCTAGGATCAGGTGAACAAATTGTCAGTTGGGTGCATATTGACGATTTGTGCAGGGCATTTATTCATGCCATTGAAACTCCTGAAATGGAAGGAGTGTTTAACTTAGTAGCCCCCAATGTGGTAGCCAATAAAAAACTAACTCTTGGAATAGCCTCTTCAATGAATGGTAATTTCTATATACCATTTAAGGTTCCTTCATTTTTATTAAAATTGATTATGGGAGAGATGAGTGTTGAAGTGCTGAAAAGCACAACAGTTGATTGTAGTAAGTTGCAATCAACCGGTTTCAACTTCATGTATCCAACAATTGATGGCGCCTTAAAGCATCTAATTGGATAATTAATGTATTATATGGTACTTAAGGTCACTTGATCAGCCCCAACTTCAAGAGTATATTCTTTACCAATAATTATAGCCACGTTTTCAATTTCATGACTAATCGGAAAGTCGAAACATACAGGGTATCGATAAGATTGAACTGAATCAAGGATAAGTTGATTAAGATTTTTTCCAAAAGGCCGCACAGTGTCTTTGCATTGAGAGAATCCTCCAACAATAAGTCCTTTTAATTTTTTTAGTTTTCCTGCTCTTGCTAATTGCAGCAACATTCTATCGATATGGTACAATTGTTCTCCAATTTCTTCTATAAATAAAATTTTCCCATCGGTATTCAATTCAGCATTAGTCCCAATAGAATGAACAAGCAATGATAAGTTACCTCCAACCAATGCTGCTTTTGCTTTGCCCAGACGATTTGAATCCTGCGCTTTGCTTAAGTAAATGATTGGCTTACCTTCTATGCTGTCTTTCAGTGAATTGATATATCTATTATTCCCTTCATCATGATTGAATGCACCTGCCATTGGGCCATGAATACTTGCTATTTCAAGCTGTTGATGTATATATCCATGTAATACAGTGATATCACTGAAGCCAATAATCCATTTGGGATTCTTTTTAAATTTTTTCCAATCAAGCTGATCAAGAATTCTTGTCGTACCATAACCACCTCTTCCAAACAGTATGGCATGTATTTTATCATCATCTAGCATCCGTTGCAGATCCTCTAAACGTTCTTGATCTGTTCCGGAGAAATAGTTTTTGGATTTGCCTCCCAGGGTTTTTCCCTTAACTACCTTATAACCCCATTTTTTTAATGTTTTTACGCAGGTTTCTGCCTTTTCTGCAGGCATATAGCCAGCAGGGCACATGATTCCAATGGTATTGCCCGCTACGAGGAATGGGGGTAGTTTCATGCTGTAAAAGTAATCTTCCCTGCTGTATTTTATCACTTCTTTTATGAATTTGATGGGTAAAATGTAAGTCAGCGCATTCGCTACATTTGGTTATTTTTGCAGAACACGAAATAATCTAAATGAAGCAGCCTCCTAAACGATATCTTATAACCAGTGCATTGCCCTATGCAAATGGATTGAAACATATAGGGCATCTTGCTGGGGCCTATATTCCAGCAGATATATATGCTCGTTATTTGCGTTCTCAAAAGCGTGATGTAGTATTTGTATGTGGTAGTGATGAACACGGCACAGCTATTCCAATTCAAGCCATGAAAGAAGGGACAACCCCTCAGGCAATCATTGATAAATATCATC
The DNA here is from genome assembly GCA_903951405.1 of uncultured bacterium. Lineage (GTDB taxonomy): Bacteria > Bacteroidota > Bacteroidia > Chitinophagales > Chitinophagaceae > Pollutibacter. Next base: position 11,339 of record CAJBBV010000003.1, on the reverse strand, counting down.
AAGCCATGAAGGATGATTTCGCATCCCTTCAGATCAGCTTCGATATATACCATAGAACGTCAGATCCACTTCATCACGAAACATCTCGAGAGTTCTTTACCTACTTGCATGATAGAGGTGAATTAGAAACTAAGGAAACAGAACAATATTTTGATGAAGGCTCTCAAACCTTTTTAGCTGATCGATTTATAAAAGGTACTTGTCCCACTTGTAAAAGTGATCGTGCGTTTGGCGATCAGTGTGAAAGTTGCGGCACTACGTTAAGTCCTGATGAGTTAATTAATCCAGTAAGCACCATCAGCGGACAAGCGCCTATAAAAAAGAAAACCTCTCATTGGTATTTGCCACTTGCTAAGCATGAAGCATTTCTTCGTGATTGGATTTTGGGTCAACATAAAGAAGATTGGCGGCCATCGGTTGTAGGACAGTGTAAAAGTTGGATTGACGGAGGCTTGCAGTCAAGAGCTGTTACCCGTGATTTAAATTGGGGAATTAAAGTTCCGCTGGAAGACGCTGAAGGAAAAGTATTATACGTATGGTTTGATGCGCCAATTGGATATATTTCTGCAACCAAGCAATGGGCGATCGATAACAATAAGGATTGGAAACCCTATTGGTACGACCAGGATACACAGTTAGTTCATTTCATTGGTAAGGATAATATAGTATTTCATTGCATCATCTTTCCTGTAATGTTGAAACTGCATGGCAATATTCTCCCAACGAATGTACCCGCCAATGAGTTCTTAAACTTAGAAGGGGATAAGATGAGCACCAGTAGGAATTGGAAATTGGAGATGCGGGATTATATAGATGATTTTGTGAATAAGGAAAACGGTGGAGACCAATGTGTCGATATGTTGCGATATTACCTTACTCAAATTGCTCCAGAAAGTAAGGACAGTGAATTTATGTGGAAAGGATTTCAAGACGCTGTGAACAGTGAGTTAGTCTCTATTTTCGGAAACTATGTGAACCGAACGTTTGTCTTAATGCATAAACTTTGTCATGGTAAAGTGCCAAAGTTCGACAATAGCATTGCAGATGAAAGAGACCATCAATTGGTAAAAGACATCATTGATTCAAAGACAAAAGTTGAATCAGCTCTTGAAAATTATAAATTCAGAGAAGCACTTTTCGATGTGATTGACTTGGCTCGAAAGGGAAATAAGTATATGCAGGAAAAAGAGCCTTGGATCATCGCGAAACAAGTAGCAGATAATCCAGTTGCTCAGCAGTTGATCGACAACTGCATGTATAATTGCTTGCAACTTACCGCCAACCTAGCGGTATTAATTAATCCGTTTCTTCCTTCAACCGCTAAGAAAATGTGTTACATGATGAAGGTCGTAGACAAAATGTTGGATTGGGAAAATGCCGGTAAGTCGAATCTGCTTAGTGTGGGCTATAGTTTAAGAGAACCTCAACTCTTATTTAGAAAAATCGAAGATGAAGAAATTGCTTTTCAAATTAATAAATTAAAATCTGGTGCCATGGAAGTATCGCCCAAGCCAACTGACATAACATCAAGTGAAACAATTTTAAAACCTGAGATTGTCTATGATGATTTCGGTAAAATAGACTTGAAGACAGGTGTCATTTTGAGTGCACAAAAAGTGCCTAAGGCTGATAAGCTCTTGCAGTTGGAAGTTGATCTTGGATTTGAAAAAAGAACTATTCTGTCTGGCATCGCTATGCATTTCGAGCCCGAAGCAATCATCGGAAAACAAGTTGTTGTGGTAGCCAATTTGGCGCCAAGAAAAATGCGTGGTATCGATAGCAATGGAATGATTCTAATGGCAGAAGACGAGCAGGGAAAATTGCATTTTGTGCAACCGGAGAATGTTATTGCCGCGGGAAGTAAGGTATCTTAATAGACGTTAGATATTAGAGGTTAGTAGTTAGACGTGAGTAGTGAGATGTGAGGCAATAGATGCTAGACGTTAGTAGTTAGGGGTTAGTAGTTAGACGTGAGTAGTGAGATGTGAGGCAATAGATGCTAGACGTTAGTTGTTAGATCTGAAATACAACATTATATATCAACCCACAACTCATAACTCCTAAGCCCTAACTCCTAACCCCTAACCCCTAACCCCTAACTCCCAACCCCTAACCCCTAACCCCTAACTCATAGCGTTCAGCGCTAAGCGTTTAGCATTGAATCCCGAACTTCCAACAAAAAAAACATATGAAACCATCCATCAAAAAAGTAGCTGTCTTAGGTAGTGGCGTTATGGGCTCTAGAATTGCCTGTCATTTTGCGGGCATTGGATTGCCAGTTATTTTATTGGATATTGCATCACCAGAAACACAAGCAGATTCGCCAAAAGCAAAGCGGAATAAATTAGTTAATGATGCACTTCAGTCTGCCATCAAATCTAATCCGTCACCAGTATATACAAAAGATGTGGTTAAGAAAATAACCACTGGAAATTTTGAGGACGATCTTGAGCAGATTTCAACCTGTGATTGGATAGTGGAAGTAGTTGTTGAACGGTTAGATGTCAAGCAACAATTATTTGATAAGGTTGAGTTACACAGAAAGCCCGGAACAATCATTACATCAAACACTTCTGGTATTCCAATCAGCATGATGGCAGAGGGTAGGACTGACGATTTTAAAGCACATTTCTGTGGTGCGCATTTTTTTAATCCGCCTCGCTACCTCCGTTTATTAGAAATTATACCAACACAACATACTCAAAAGTGGGTAGTTGATTTTTTACTGCAATACGGAGATCTATATCTTGGTAAAACAACAGTGTTGTGTAAAGACACTCCAGCGTTCATAGCAAATCGTATTGGTATTTATGGAATTATGTCTTTGTTCAAAACAATGGACTCCATGGGCATGAGTATTGATGAGATTGAGGCGCTGACCGGGCCAATAATAGGCCGACCAAAATCGGCAACGTTTCGAACAGCAGATGTTGTAGGTATCGATACCTTAGTTCGGGTTGCCAATGGAGTGTATGAGAATTGTTTACAGGATGAAGCCAGAGAGCAATTTAGTATTCCTGATTGGTTAACTAAAGTGTTAGAAAATAAATGGCTTGGTGATAAAACCGGGCAAGGCTTTTTTAAAAAAATCAAAAATGATAAGGGTGAGAAGGAGATATTGTCATTGGATTTGAAGACCATGGAGTATGGACCAAGAAAGAAAACAAAGTTTGCAGCAATTGATACAGCAAAGTCAATTGATAATCTTGGTGACAGAATAAAAATGCTGTGTGCCTCACCCGATAAAGTAGGTGAATTCTATCGCTCATTTCACTATGGATTATTCTCCTATATCTCAAACAGAATTCCTGAAATTTCAGATTCAATCTACAGTATTGATGATGCCATGAAGGCTGGATTTGGATGGGAGATTGGGGCATTTGAAACCTGGGATCTACTAGGCGTTGAAAAAACGATTGTTGAAATGAAGAAGGCTGGTGTTGCTGTTGCATCATGGGTTGAAGAAATGATTACGCTCAGTTTCAGTAGCTTTTTCAGCATTAAAGAAGGAAAGCGATATGCTTATTCTCCGCTAACAAAATCAATGGTATCTGTTAATGTGGCTGGACAAGAGGAGGCATTTATTGTGATGAAAAATTTCGAAGGACAAACTGTTTGGAAAAATTCATCTTGTAGAACATATCATCTTGGTGATGATGTATTGGGGTTAGAATGGTATACTAAAATGGGAAGCATTGGCGGAGAAGTATTAGAAGGAATTCAACGGAGCATTTCATTGGCTGAAGAAAAATACAAAGGACTTGTTGTGGCCAATGAAGGAAATAATTTTTCTGCAGGTGCCAATGTGGGTATGATATTTATGTTAGCCATTGAACAGGAGTTTGATGAATTGGATATGGCAATTCGCATGTTCCAAAATACCATGATGCGTGCACGCTATTCAACCATTCCTGTTGTAGTGGCTCCACATGCATTATCTCTAGGGGGTGCTTGCGAATTAAGCTTGCATTCTGATAAAATCTGTGCTGCAGCCGAAACATACATTGGTTTAGTCGAACTCGGTGTTGGTTTGATTCCTGGTGGTGGTGGTACCAAAGAATTTGTATTGAGGGCCGCAGATGAAATGCATGAAGATGAACCAGAAAATATTACGTTAAAAAACAGGTTTATTACTATTGCTACAGCAAAGGTCGCAACTTCTGCGGCTGAAGGTTTTGCTATGGGTATTTTGCGTAAAGGACATGATGAGGTGGTGATGAATCAAGACAGGCGTATAGGGGAGGCAAAAAAATCTGTTTTGGAATTATATAACAGTGGGTATGTAATGCCATTACAAAGAACTGATATAAAAGTGTTGGGAAGAACTGGACTAGGAGCCTTGCTTGCAGGAGTTCATGGCATGGAGCAAGGTGGCTATGCCACAGCACATGATGCATTGGTTGCACGTAAATTAGCGTATGTGATGTGTGGGGGTGATCTAAGTGAACCGACATTGGTAACAGAGCAATACTTATTAGACTTAGAAAGAGAAGCCTTCTTAAGTTTATGCGGAGAAAGAAAAACACTCGAGCGAATACAAGGTATTCTTAAGGGTGGGAAGCCGTTGCGTAATTAATAATATTAGTAAAGAAGTAAAAATCCCTGTCATAAATATGGTTGGGATTTTTTTTTGTATTAAACAAAATATTATTTTTTTTCATTCCTCTACTACTTTCGTGTTTCAATTTAATAGGAATGGAAAATAAATTCTTGAAGGAACTTGAGTTGGAGGTTGCAGAGTTGAGGCATACGCTCGTTAATCACCCCATTTACTCACATATTAAGACAGTTGAAGATCTAACTATTTTCATGGAAAGCCATGTATATGCAGTATGGGATTTTATGTCACTCCTCAAAGCACTTCAACTTAACCTGACCTGTGTTCGTATTCCATGGAGGCCAGTAGGTACTGCCTCTACACGATATTTAATTAATGAAATTGTTACAGGGGAAGAAAGTGATGTGGATCAACAGGGAAATCGATTAAGCCATTTTGAATTATACCTTAACGCAATGCATCAGGCTGGTGCAAATACAGCTCTCGTTTCTTCTTTAATCGATGACATAACCAATAATAAGCCTATTGAAGAGGTGTTGAATAATCATTCATTCTCACCAGCTGCTAAGCAATTCATGGAATTTACATTTCAAACTATAGCTACTGAACAGCCTCATTTGATGGCTACGGTGTTCACCTTTGGTCGAGAAGATTTAATCCCTGATATGTTTATCAGCTTCATCAAAGAGCTTAAAAAACAGTTCCCTGATAAGGTAGATATATTCCAATATTATATTGAACGCCATATCGAAGTAGATGGTGGTCACCACGCTGATCTTGCACATCAAATGACATTGGAGCTATGTGGAAGCGACCCTTCAAAATGGAAGTTGGCCACGGAATATGTTAAAAAAGCCCTTGAAGTTCGTATTGCCTTATGGGATGAAATACTTCAAAAAATATCCTAAGATTACCGCTCATAATATTATAGTCTTGCTAACACTACATTGTGTTAAATGATTTTACCTTGTAGAAAATTAGCATAATGGCTGTTCTAGAGATTAAAAATATTGCTAAGTCATACGGGAAAATCAAGGCACTTGACGGTGTTTCTTTTGATGTACCTCCTGGATCTGTTTTTGGAATTCTTGGCCCCAATGGAAGTGGAAAAACTACCTTGCTCAGTATTATTTTAGACGTACTACAATCCGATCAAGGAACATATACATGGTTCGATGAAAAACCAACACATCTTCATCGTAAACGAATTGGTTCTCTTCTTGAAACCCCTAATGTTTATCATTATTTGACGGCCGTCCAGAATCTTCGCATTACAAATAGCATTAGTGGACGAGGCTCTGAACAAGAAATTGATGACGTGCTAAAAAAGGTAAACTTACATGAACGTAAAAATAGTCGCTTTATCACCTATAGCCTTGGGATGAAGCAACGGCTTGCTATTGCTGGTGCTCTACTTGGAAGTCCATCTGTCTTAGTTTTGGATGAACCCACAAATGGATTAGATCCTGTTGGTATCGCTGAAATCAGGGAGTTGATTAAAGAGCTCGCGACTAAAGGTCATACGGTTATCATGGCAAGTCATTTACTAGATGAAGTAGAAAAAGTATGTGATCATGTTGCTATCTTGAAGAAAGGTAAACTCATATCACATGGCCGTGTTGATGATGTTCTTTCTGATGAAGAATGCTTTCTGCTTAGCGCTCAGCATATGCCTGAACTTCGGGCTGCAATAAATCTATTTCCAGATATCTTGAGAATATTGGATACAGCTGATGGTATTGAATGCTATTTTCATAAGTCTACAACAACCTCATTACGAATCAATGAATTTTGTTTTGAAAAAGGCATCGTCCTAAGCCAATTGTACAACAAGAAAAAAAGACTCGAAGAAAAATTTTTCGAGCTAACCAATGATTAACCCAGTATCTCATTAATTTAATTTCAATGTTCAAAAATATCCTACAAACAGAATGGCTAAAAGTAAAAAATTACAGGGCATTTTGGCTGCTCATGTCTGTCACTGCTATTTCATATCCCGGAATTAATTCGATTGTATACTTTACATATGACGATATCACAAAAGGTAAGACCCAGGGTGGAGCAATTGCTAAAATGATTTTAGGTAATCCATTCAACTTTCCAGAAACTTTTCATACCACAGCCTACCTCAGTTCTTTTTTTACGTTTATCCCGGCTATTGTTGTAATAATGTTGATTACAAATGAGTATACGTTCAAAACACATCGACAAAATATCATCGATGGTTGGCAGAAGAAAACATTTATCTGGGGAAAGTTCATCAGCGTTGCATTGGTGACGCTGATTGTTACATTATTTTATATGCTAGTTGCTATAACCCTAGGTATTTTAGCCACAAAGACCTACTCGCTAGCAATCATATTTAGTCAATCAAAATATATCTTCTTATTCGCATTTCAAGTATTTAATCAACTATCCATTGCCTTTCTGATTGGACTCCTTATTAGAAAAGCATTTATAGCGTATGGTATTTTCATTTTTTATTCTTTCATTGTAGAGAATATCATGGTTGCTTTTTTTAAATTGAAGGCAGAAAAATTTGGACAAGACTTTGGGAGGCTTCTTCCCATGGAAATATCTGACCGAATGATTCCTATTCCTGCTTTTCTAGGTAAATTTGATGAAGTCGGATATAAGGCGGCTAATGCAGCTATTAGCAAACATTGTGTATATACGTTAGGGCTTACTATTTTAATCTGGATGTTATCATTTTTTATATTTAAAAAACGTGATTTGTGATGTTTAAAAAATTTATCCTAGTAAGTACACTCTTTGTAGTGGTCCTTTTTACTACTAAAGAGTGTCAGGCTCAAGCTGTTCAAACATCAATTAGAGCTGCCGCAATGGAAATGGGAAAAGCGCTCGTTGGAAAAAATAGTGATCTTTTTCTGAGTTATATGCATCCTTCCATGATAACCCTTGCTGGCGGAAAGTCGCAATTGAAAGTCATTACAGATTCAGCCTTAACGGTTTTTGAAAAATTTGGTGGTCGCATTAGTAAAATAAATTACGGAACACCATCGGAGGTAGTTAATTATAAGAATATGTTACAGGCTGTTTTGCCCCAATCTACCTACTTAACAAGTTTATTAGGGGATGTTGAATTCGCTTCTAGTTTAATTGCTATTTCAACAGATAAAGGCTCAACATGGAAGTTTATTGATACGAACCTTTTTGGAATTCGGCAGGTAAAAGAAGTTATGCCCGATATTAGTTCCGACCTCAAAATTCCTAAGTCAGCACCACCAAAGTTTAGTCCTGCTGAATAGCCTATGAATCCTTAATAGTTCGTCTTGCTTTTTAGGTAGGCAATATGCTTATTTTAGTCAATTATTTTTCCATACTTTTAGGTACTCCAAATTAATACACATGAAGTCTATTTTCATTCTTTTACTCTCGATGTCTATTTGTTTTTCAGTTACTGCTCAAAAAAAGAAAGTGAGTTTAAAAACAACTGATCATGCTGATTCGTATGATACCAGTTTGCTTAAAAATGTAAACTATCGATTGCTCGGTCCGTTCCGTGGTGGCAGGAGTGCTGCAGTAGCTGGTAGTTACGTAAATAAGAATACATTCTATTTCGGTTCTACAGGAGGCGGAGTATGGAAGTCGATGGATGGAGGAAGTAACTGGAAAAATATTTCTGATAAATATTTTGGATCAACCATTGGCGCAATCGCAGTAGCGCCTTCTGATGATAATGTCTTATATGTTGGGGAAGGTGAAAATACCATGCGCGGAAACGTATCTGATGGTTTAGGTGGGATGTGGCGTAGTGATGACGGGGGTAAAACATGGCGTAATCTTGGAATGAAAGATTGTCGTCACATTACAAACATCATTATTCATCCTAAGAATCCTAATATTGTTTGGGCCGGCGTAATGGGCCATTTGTTTGGACCTCATCAAGATAGAGGCATTTTTAAATCAATGGATGGTGGTAAATCTTGGAAAAAAGTATTGTATGTCAATGACCAAACAGGGTGTAGCGATTTAGTGATGGAACAGGGTAATCCTAATGTGCTGTATGCCGGTACATGGCGTGTTATCCGCACTCCCTATAGCCTAGAAAGTGGTGGAGAAGGAAGTGGTTTATGGAAAAGTGTTGATGGAGGAGATACCTGGACAAATATTTCATCTTCGAAAGGCCTTCCAAAAGGCACTTGGGGTATTGTTGGTGTCGCCGTTGCACCATCTAACACAGATAAACTGTATGCCATCATTGAGAATGCAAAAGGTGGATTATTTATGAGTGCGGACGGCGGACAAACTTGGAATTTACAAAGTGGAGATAATAATATTCGTCAACGTGCATGGTATTATTCTAAAGTTTTTGTAGATCCTAAAAATGAAAACTTAGTGTATTGTCCCAATGTAAGCTTTATGAAAAGTGTGGATGGTGGGAAGTCTTTTCAAGCATTGGAAACACCTCATGGAGATCATCATGATTTGTGGATAGATCCTGAAGATGGTCGTCGTATGATTGTTGCCGATGATGGAGGTGCACAAATTAGTTTTGATGAAGCAAATTCATGGAGTTCTTACACAAATCAACCTACCTCTCAAATATATCGTGTAAGTACTGATAATTCATTCCCATATAGAGTTTTAGGTGCTCAACAAGACAACTCAACCATTCGTATAAAGTCTGCCACCTATGGCTCATTTATTACAGAGAAAGATTGGGATGTTACGGCAGGTGCTGAAAGCGGTTATGTTGTGGCTGATCCATTGAATCCAGATGTTGTGTATGGTGGAAACTATGGTGGATACTTGTCTAGATTGGATCATCGTACGGGTGAGAACAGAGCTGTTTCTGTATGGCCAGACAATCCAATTGGTGCAGGGGCAGACATTCAGAAATATCGTTTTCAGTGGAACTTCCCAATTTTCTTCTCTCCGCATAATCCTAAAAGATTGTATTGCGCAGGTAATACACTGTTTGTAACAGAAAATGAAGGAGCGAGCTGGGAACAAATTTCACCAGATTTAACGACTGATGACAAATCGAAGCAGGTGTCAAGCGGTGGACCAATCACAAAAGACAATACCTCAGTGGAATACTATTGCACCATTTTTACTGCAGCGGAAAGTCCACTTGAAAAAGATTTACTATGGACAGGTTCAGATGATGGATTAGTAAATATTAGTAGAGATGGTGGAAAGCACTGGGCTAATGTAACACCTAAAGATTGTCCAAAATGGATGATGTGGAATTCAATTGAGGTTGATCCATTTAAAAAAGGGGCTGCTTATTTTGTAGGCACGCGTTATAAGTTAGATGATTTTACCCCATATATATATAAGACAGAGGATTACGGACAAACATGGAAATTGATTACCAATGGTATCAACTCGCTTCATTTTACCAGAACGCTTCGTGCTGATAAGAAGAAGCCTGGCTTATTATATGGTGGAACTGAATATGGTATGTATATCAGTTATAATGATGGTGCAAGTTGGGAGTCGTTCCAATTAAACTTGCCTATTGTTTCTATTACTGACTTAACTATCAAGAACAATGATTTAGTGGTTGCTACACAAGGACGTGCCTTTTGGGTTATCGATGATCTTTCATTGATTCAACAAATGGATCCAGCAGTGAAATCAAAGCCATTGCATGTTTTTGCTGCCAATCCTTCGTACAGAATGTCTTCTATGTCGAGTAGATGGGCAATGATGTTTGGTACACCAGCTAATGCTGCGATGAACCCTAAAAAAGGAGCAGTAATCAATTTTTATGCACCAAATGTTACGGATTCAAGTACAGGATCAGTTGCTCTTTATGATAAAAACAAAAAGCCCGTTAGTCGCTTTACAACAGAGAGCACTACTAAGCCATTGACATTAGTAAAGGGCAGTAATCAGTTTGTATGGGATCTTCAATATCCTGCATGTGAAGCCCTTGATGATCTTATTTTATGGAACGGAGCTCCTGGTGCTGTAATAACTAGTCCAGGGAATTACACTGCCGTTGTTCGAGTAGACAAAGATTCTATTGAAGTACCTTTTACTATTCTTCCTGATCCGAATTATGTATGTAGCCAGGATGATTATGAAAAGCAACAAGCATTTCTATTACAAGTCCAAGTTAAATTCAATGAAGTGATGAAGGGCATTAAAGATATTCGCTTGGCAAAACAGCAGATGAATGATTTTGTGGCAAAGCAAGATACTGCTTGTCCTGCTGAAATTAAAAAAATGGCAGATAGCCTTTCAGAAGCACTTACATCTATTGAGGAAAAATTACACCAAACCAAAGCGAAGAGTGGACAGGATGTATTAAATTTTCCAATTCGACTTGATGATAAAATCAGCGGAGTTTTTGGTATAGCCAGTAGCGGAAATATGGCTCCATCTAAGCAATCCATTGCGGTATATAGTGAACTTGCAGGACAGGCTGATGTTGAATTGGCAAAAATTAATGTGATTATTAAAGATGGAATTAAAGCGTTTAATACTTTGATTATTGCCAAAGGGTTGCCTGTGGTGGTGGTTAAGTGAGATGTTAGATGAGAGACGTTAGATGTGAGTGGTGAGTTGGGGGTTAGAAGTTGGGAGTTATGAATTATTAGACGTTAGGGGTTAGACGTTAGATGTGAGTAGTGAGTAAAGGAGATTTTTCATAGATGGAAATATACATTTCTAAAATCAAGACTTAGGTATTGATGCCTAACAAAAAAACGGAGTACTCAATATTGAGTCTCCGTTTTTTTTATGAAAGATTCTAAATGTATTTCCTAACATCTAACATCTAACATCTAACATCTAATGTCTGTTT
>CAJBBV010000002.1 GCA_903951405.1 uncultured bacterium | reverse complement strand
GATTGTATGGGATGTAGAGTTAAATAGGGAAAAAGTAGGGGATATGCCTACCGAAATGGTATATCATTTTTTTAAATCGTTTTCTGATGCATCTAAGACCAATATAAATATCAGCTGTAAAGGAGAAAATGAACATCATAAAATAGAAGCCATATTCAAGGCATTCGCTAAGGCGATCCGAATGGCAGTGAAGAAGGATCCGTTTAGTGATTCACTTCCCACGACAAAAGGAATACTCTAATAAAAAAACCCAGTGAAATCACTGGGTTTTTTACTAAAGCCTTTTAAATGGTTATAATCTGGTTACACTTTTCGGTTTAATGGTTTTGGATGTTGGATTGTTGGCTTTAGGATTGTTGGATTTGCTTTAGGATTGGATTAGATTTTTGGTTTTTAGGATGGGTTGGATCGAATCTTTTTAGTTGGTTTAAGTAGGTTGGATTGGATTAGGTTTTTGGTTTTTTAGGATGGGTTGGATCGAATCTTTTTAGTTGGTTTAAGTAGGTTGGATTGGATTAGGGTTTGGTTTTTTTGGTTGGGTTGGATTTGGTAGGATTAGTTTTCAAGGGTGTCGGATTAAAAACGGGTTCAGGAATAAGGCGTTGTGTTTTGGTTTTTTAGGATTTTGTTTTTGGTTTCTAGGATATTGTTTTTCTCTTCGTTGATGATACAAAGATATCATGCCCCTATAACCCATACAAGAGCATTACCACCCTTTTATTGGTCTGCAAGAATTACTCTGAATTGAGTGGAATTACGAATTAAGCTATTCGTATTTATACGTGAGTGATGTCGTTATCAACTAGATTGATGGAGATATTATTCAATGAATTGATTCAATGAAACACATGTCAATATTGAGTTACATCGATTTATGACATTATTTGGCCAATGCCTGTAGTATGTCGTACTTGGTGACGATATGGATAGAACCTGTTTCATCTTTTGCTATAACGGCTCCATTTTCTTTGTGTATTAATGCGCTAATTTTTTCAACTGGGGTATGAACATCTACCAAGGGATATGGATTTTCAATTACATCCATTACACTTGACTCTTTTATTTCAGGATTAGAAAAAAGTTTTTGAAATAAACCATTTTCACTTATTGAGCCAATGATTTCGTTTGATTGTATCACAGGTATATGTTCTATTTCATATTTGCGCATGAGTGCAACTGCATCTGAAACTGTATTATTTGGCGATACGCTAATCAACTTTTGCTTGCTTCCTCTTGAAGAAAGAATATCTTTTAATGTTTTGACTTCAAGGAATCCTCTTTCCATCATCCATTGATCATTATATATCTTTCCTATGTATCGGCTGCCATGATCATGAAAGACACATACTACTACATCATCCTTCGTTAATTTCTGTTTAAGTTGAAACAGTCCTTGTAAACAACTACCTGAGCTGTATCCACAAAATAATCCTTCTTCTTTGGCAATGCGTCTTGCCATGATCGCACCATCCTTGTCTGTTACTTGTTCAAAATGATCAATGACCGACATGTCGAAATTCTCAGGAACAAAATCTTCTCCAAACCCTTCAGATATATATGGATGAACCTCGTTCATATCTATTTCACCTGTTCTGAAATATTTTGTCAACAATGAACCATATACATCAATTGCCCATATTTGTATGTTCGGATTTTTTTCTTTTAAGAACTTAGCGGTACCTGTTACGGTACCACCTGTTCCGGCAGTGCAAACAAGGTGAGTGATTTTGCCATCCGTTTGTTCCCATAGTTCAGGGCCGGTAGATTCATAGTGAGCTAGTCTATTTGCTAAATTATCATACTGATTTGAATGAAAAGAGTTTGGAATTTCTCGAGCCAGTCTTCTTGCAACAGAATAGTAACTGTTTGGATCTTCTGGTCCTACGTTGGTAGGACAAACAATAACTTCAGCTCCAACGGCTTTAAGAATATCGATTTTTTCTTTTGATTGTTTATCTGTTGTGGTGAATATGCATTTATATCCTTTAACTATGGCTGCTAAGGCTAGTCCCATTCCTGTATTACCTGAAGTACATTCTATGATGGTTCCGCCAGGTTTCAATTTCCCTTCTTGTTCAGCTATTTCAATCATTTTAATTGCCATACGGTCTTTGATTGAATTTCCGGGATTGAAATAATCAACTTTAGCTAATATTGTGCCTGGCAGGTCTTGGGTAATTTTGTTCAGTTTAATTAAGGGAGTATTCCCAATGGTTTCCAGGATGTTGTTTTTGATATTCATACGTAAGGCAAAAGTACTGTTTTACCGTTGTTTGATATACTAGCGGAGAAAAAAAGCCTTTTATATTTTTGTTAATGATTCAACTCATCTGTTTGGCATATTGAAGTCAATTATTTCGAAGAATAAATCCTTCATATTGGTGTAAAGATCTAATTGAACTATTAATTATCAACGATGAAAAAATCAATTCGTCCGATTCGTCCACCAGAAGTATTGCCGCCTGCTAAAATTCCAGAAATCAGTCCACTGATTGACCCTGAGGAACCCCTTATTCCTGAGGAGGATCCGGATTCGATACCGGAGGAAGATCCTTTTGTATCACCTCCTTATGAGATTCCGCCTCCAGCTGAGGGTCCTTAAAGAGGTGGATGATTAAATTCATCTCTATTCATGATAACTGATATTGAATAAGGATGTTCCAAAATCTACTTTTACATCAGTCGGCGAACGGAACTCACCTTCCGATGCCGGTAAGATTAAAGTAGACGTTTAAGTCTATAAAAGGATTTAATCACTACTGCATCGCGGAATTGGTCAACACCAGTTCCGTTTTTGTTTAATTTGAATAGTAAACGATAAGTGGTCAAGATTTCTCGCTTCGCTCGGATTAACAATTAACTCAAGACAATGTTAGTTAGGTAGGCTGAAAAGATTAAGGCAAGACTGCATAAAAAAACCTCCTATAAAAAGGAGGTTGTGTGCCCAGAACAGGAATCGAACCTGCACTACCTTACGATAACCAGATTTTGAGTCTAGCGCGTCTACCAATTCCGCCATCTGGGCTTTGATGGTGACAAATTTAGTTCAAATTGGTCTTTTTAACAAGCTGAATGTATAATTAGTTTTATCCTATAATAATTATTCCTCCATTCTTTCATATTAACATCTCTTTTTATGACCTTTTGGATTGAATCCCTGCTTATTGAGTACCTTTGCATCACGCAGTTGGGGATGACCGGTATCGACAGCGTAGATCTTTGTAGGTAAGCATGCAGTGCGTTGCGTATGTTGCACTTTAATCTGAATACGAAACCAACAAATGGCGAGAATACTTACGCCATGGCTGCCTAATCAGAGATTAGCGCACCCATTATAGCTGCTTGACGGGCCCGCCTTTGCCAAGTCACTCCGCTGAATCAAAAAAAATGAGGCTGCTTCAACTGAAGGCTGTGACCGTTGACTAAGACTATTCAGCTACGAAATGTGTTGGTTTGTTTGGTTCCTGCACATTTTCGACAATCAATTCCAAAATAAGCATGTAGAAAGTTTACGGCGACTATGTTTGGACGTGGGTTCGAATCCCACCATCTCCACAAAAAAGCCTCACTAGATAGTGAGGCTTTTTTTATGTAATTTATCAAGGCATTAATTTAATCGAACATTTGTGAAATCTCTCATCCAAGTTGCGATGGCATGTTGAAGAATTTTATTATCCTTCGCTTTCGCATTTTTAAGAATCGTATTATTCTCTTTTTGAATATCGTTTTCGTTGGTGACATTATAACTATTAGAAGCAGTTCTTTTTTTACAATTAAAGAAATTATTCTTCACCAGATATATTTTTGCTTTGTAAAATCGATTGCGCTTTATGTAAAGAATTAAATGGTTTTTCTTTTGAACCCGGATTAGCATCATTTCCCATCGGAGAAACATAAAAATCAATGGGTGTCCAACTACTTAATGCAGTTAGTATCAGTAAACATAAAAATACTCTACGCATGTTTTTATGATTTATGTTGATTGAGCTAAGTAGTAAAAAGTGTTTGTGTATATGCCAATGATTTATTTCACAAAAACAACCTCTTCAAAAGGTACTCTAATTCTTGGATTATAAATTCCTTCTGAAGTTCCTTTACCAATGCCTACGATCATGTTTACCTCAGCACCTCTTGGAAGTTGAAGTAGCTTTTTAACACGAACCGCATCAAACCCTTCCATTGGACAACTCGCATATCCTTCAGCAGTGAGGGATAGCATAAATGTTTGTGCTGCTAGGGCACAGGATTTATGGACCATTACACGTTGATCAGCATTTCCACCCATTCGCATGAACGGTTTGACTAGTCCCATTACAAAGCAAATCGTTTTTCTTAATACAGAGCTTAATCCAAATAAATCCCTGCGGTATACTAAGGGCATCAGTTTGCCATAATATTCTAATCCGCGTTTTTGAAGTGTAGTCGGTTCTTGATCACCTATTCCTTCTTTGATTTTTGCTAGGTTCCATGCGGCTCTTTGAGGCCATAGATCCCGGCGTGTAACAAATACCATGATATGTTTGGCTGTCTTTGCTGCCGATTGTCCGAAACACAATGGAACTAAGGCTTGCTTTAATTCATCGGATTTTACCCAATAGAATTCCCAAAGTTGCATATTGCTACTGTTTGGAGCAAGTATGGCTCTTTCTAAGCTCTTTTTGATGACGTCATCAGGAACTTCCACATTTGGGTCGAATCTTCTATTTGAACGTCTGCTCTGTATAATTTGGTCAAATTCTACTGTATACACATTATTAGGTTTAGGTGTTCAAAGATAAGTGTGTTGATCATTAGGCTAGAAGACTAAAAATAATTTTTAGTGAAATATTTTTTAAATCGAAAGAATCCTACTAAGTTTGTAGACTAATAATCTAAATTAAACGTTATGAGCAACAATCTACGATTTGAGACTTTACAATTACATGCTGGTCAATCTGCTGATCCAGTTACAGGTTCAAGGGCGGTGCCATTGTATCAAACTACTTCTTATGTATTCAAAAATGCCGAACATGCTGCCAATTTATTTGGTCTGAAAGAGTTTGGTAATATCTATACTCGCTTGATGAATCCGACAACGGATGTTTTTGAGCAACGTATAGCTGCATTGGAAGGTGGTGTAGCAGCTTTGGCTACTTCATCAGGACAAGCTGCTCAGTTCATTGCATTGAATAATATTTTGCAAGCAGGGGACAACTTTATAAGTAGTTCATATATTTATGGTGGTACATACAATCAGTTTAAAGTTGCCTTCAAGAGATTGGGTGTTGATGTACGTTTTGCAGAAGGAGATGATGTTGCGAATTATGAGAAATTAATTGATGCTAACACAAAGGCGATATATCTAGAGACGATTGGTAATCCACGTTTAAACGTTCCAGATTTCAAAAAATTTGCAGATCTAGCCAAGCGTCATGATATTCCTCTAGTTGTAGACAATACATTTGGTGCTGGTGGTTATTTGTTTAAACCATTGCAACATGGTGCTAATATTGTGGTTGAATCAGCAACCAAGTGGATTGGTGGTCACGGAACAAGCATTGGTGGTGTTATTGTTGACGGTGGTAATTTCAATTGGGGCAATGGTAAATTCCCTCAGTTTACTGAACCTTCCGATGGATATCATGGCTTGAAGTTTTGGGATATTTTTGGTGAAGGCAATCCACTCGGACTACCAAATATCGCTTTCATCATTAGAGCAAGGGTAGAAGGCTTACGTGATTTTGGTCCTTCTCAGAGTCCATTTAATTCATTTTTACTCCTTCAGGGACTTGAAACCTTGTCATTAAGGGTACAACGTCATGTTGACAATGCATTGGCTCTAGCAGAGTGGCTTGAATCTCATGAATCTGTTGATTTTGTATGGTATCCTGGATTGAAGAGCAGCTCTTACCATGAATTAGCAAAAGAGTATTTGAAAAACGGTTTTGGTGGTGTGTTGCAGTTTGGAATAAAAGGTGGACTTGAAAACGGTAAGAAATTTATCAATTCCCTTAGTTTAATTAGTCATCTTGCAAACGTTGGAGATGCCAAGACCTTGGCTATTCATCCAGCTTCAACGACACATGAACAATTGAGTGATAAAGAAAGAGAGCAAGCTGGTGTATTGCCTAATTTAATCAGAATCAGTGTAGGTATTGAGCATTTGGAAGACATCAAGAATGACTTTACGCAAGCATTTGAAAAGGTATTTGCATAAATCCTTTCAACGTATAAATGTAAAAAAGAGGCTATTTAGCCTCTTTTTTTTATGTAACACATTCGTTTTGAATTGATTGATTATCTGTAACCCACTAAATTTTTGGTTACTTGACAGCCTCCGCCGGCTGCTGCACGATAAGAAGAACATGAGCTTATTAATAAAGCTGCAAATAAAACTATAAAAAGCGTCATTGATTTTTTCATGTAGGATTGAGTTGTTTATCAAATATAAAACTATATTCTAGGGGTTTTAGTATGTGAGGGCCGTTTTTTTCCTAATTATTTTGTTATTTTTCTAAAAATCAGGGGTTTAACAAGGTAAAAACTCAGCCCATTAACATCTTTTCGCATAAAATTTCGTCCTATATTGTGGCATATTATACATTATGAATATATCGTTAGTTAGGCCGATTGTATTTCTTGATCTTGAAACGACTGGGTTAAGCCTAACCCAAGACCGAATTGTTGAGATTGCTATGTTGAAGGTTATGCCTGACGGCACTAAACTTAAAAAAAGAAGACTAATCAACCCAGAAAGGCCTATACCACCTGAAGTATCCCTTATCCATGGAATTACAGATGAGATGGTTAAGGACGCTCCATTCTTTAGAGATTCGGCTAATGAGATAAAGCAATTTTTAGAGGGAGCTGATTTGGCAGGATATAATTCAAACAAGTTCGACTGGCCCTTACTCATGGAAGAATTTTTAAGAGCAGGTCAGGAATTTGACATTGAAGGAAAAAGATTACTCGATGTTCAAAAAATATACCATTTAATGGAGCCTCGTAATTTATCTGCTGCCTATAAATTTTATTGCAATCAATTGCTTGAGAATGCTCATAGTGCAGAAGTAGATGTAAATGCTACCTGGGAGGTATTTGAGGCACAGCTAGCCAAATATGAAAGTTTAGGCAATACAATAGATTCAATATTTCAAGTGATTGGAGAAGAAGAAGTTGTTGACTTTGCGAGAAGAATGGTTGTTGAGAATGGCAAAATAATTTTCAATTTTGGTAAGCATAAAGGGAAATTAGTGGAGGCTATACTAAAATCAGAGCCATCCTATTTTGATTGGATGATTAAGAGTGATTTTGCTTTACATACTAAGCAAAAGCTGACCGAAATTTTCAATAAGACAATGCTTAAGCAGAACAATTCATAAACAAGATAATAACATTTAGCATTATTGGAAAAGCTTGTCATAATACCAACTTACAACGAAAAAGAGAATATCGAATTAATCATTAAGGCGATAGTTGACTTAAATCAAGGGTATGATATACTAATCATCGATGATGGATCACCAGATGGTACAGCTGATATTGTACGGTCATTACAAACTATATATACTACTCATTTATTTTTAGAAGAGCGTCAGGGTAAGCTTGGATTAGGAACTGCCTATATAAAAGGGTTCAAGTGGGGATTAGAGCATGGGTACTCCTATATATTTGAGATGGATGCGGATTTCTCCCATGATCCTGCTGATCTCAATCGTTTATACGAAGCATGTAAAGTGGGTGGGGCAGACCTTGCCATTGGCTCTCGGTATGTTAAAGGTGGGATGATTGAAAATTGGCCTTTCTCTCGGAAATTTATTTCAAAAGGGGGTGCTTGGTATACCCGTTTGATAACATGGATGCCCATCAAAGATCCAACTGCAGGCTTTATATGTTATAGTCGTAAAGTGCTTTCAACAATTGACTTGAATAAAATCCGATTTGTTGGCTATGCTTTTCAAATCGAAATGAAATTTAAGACTTGGAAACTAGGCTTGAAAATAACTGAAGTGCCTATTACATTTAGAGATAGGTTGCATGGGGCTTCAAAAATGACTAAGGGAATTATTCAGGAAGGGATAGCAGGCGTCTTGCACATGCAATTGCAAAGTCTATTTCATAGAATTCCTACTAATAAATAAATCAAATGTGAGCGTTCTTCTTGTACGCTTAACCAAGTCTCGCGCACCTTATGAAAAAGGCATTTCTCCAACTACATGTTGCCATTTTATTAGCTGGTTTTACCGGGGTATTAGGACGATTAATTCATTTAAATGAATCGTTGTTGGTATGGTATAGAATGCTTTTTGCAACCATCATCTTATTTGTTATTTCACTTTTTACTGTTCGAATAAAGCGATTGGCAATTCGTGAAATACTTCCTCTTCTTGGGGTTGGTGCAATTATCTCCATCCACTGGGTTTTGTTTTATGGTAGTGTTAAATATGCAAATATATCTGTGGCCTTGGTTTGTTTTTCTGCTGTTGGGTTTTTTAGCACACTACTTGAACCATTAATTTATCAAACACGAATAGATTTTGCTGAATTCATTATTGGTCTATTGGCCATGTTAGGCATTTACTTAATTTTTCATTTTGATAAGGATTATCGCCTTGGGATTGTATTTGGTATAGTTTCATCCTTCTTTGCTGCACTTTTCACTATTTTAAACAAGAAGTTAGTAGGACGATTAGATGCTAATACGATTACATTTTATGAGATAGGTGGTGGTTGGTTATCGCTGAATGTATTGGTGCCGATTTATCTTGTGTTTTATCCGGCTCAGTATTTAATTCCAACTGCCTCTGATTTTTTTTGGTTGATTATCTTAAGTCTTTTTTGTACAGTACTTGCATTTAATCTATCTATTCGCTCCTTGATAAAAGTATCACCGTTTACGGTTAATCTTTCTTACAATTTAGAACCGGTATATGGAATCATATTGGCGTTTGTTGTATTCAACGAAAATCAATATTTAGGGAGTTCGTTTTATGTGGGGCTAGGTATAATATTCTTCACAGTTTTGGTACAAAGCTGGCGTATTTGGGCTAAAGAAAAACATAGTATATAATCGAATTAATATTTGTTATTTTTAGTCTATAAATATTCTCCAATGCTTTACACACGATTTAGAATACATTTCATATTAATCATCATTTCATTCTCAATATCCCTATTCGTTCAAGCACAAAAGAAGCCTTTGGATCACAGTGTATATGATGCTTGGCAATCTATTGGAGAGCGAAAGTTAAACGCAGATGGAAGTTGGATAGTATATACAGTCGATCTTCAAGAAGGTGATGGTAAATTGGTTTTACAAAAAACAAATTCTTCCTTCCAGTTTGAAATCCCGAGGGGTTATCAATCTTCTTTTTCTGACGACGGTCGATTTCTCATTGTAAAGATAAAGCCACTTTATAGCGACTTGCGTCAAGCAAAAATCAAGAAGAAGAAGGTAGATGAGTTTCCAAAAGATTCATTGGCTATATATGATTTGACATCTAATGTATTTGAAAAAATACCCAATGTGATATCATACAGTTTACCTAAAAAATCGGGTAAGTGGGTTGCTTATTTGGCTGCGCCACTACAAGCTGATTCTTCAACAAAAAATACTAACCTTGATTCTGTTCATCATGCCGATGATTCACTCAAATCTTCATTACCTATTATCATTGAACAAACTCCTAACAAAAAACAAAAACGAAAAATGAGTGCCACCGGCGAGCGCCTTGATGAGCAGATGGAGGAATTGGATGCAGCTGCTGAGGAGCCTAATGCTCCAGTGATTAAGGAAGGGAATCAACTTACTGTACGTAATTTGTCAACACATCTCGAGAAAAAATTTCCACTAATCAATGAATACCTGTGGAGTGAAAATGGAAAATTAATTGTGCTCAAGTCTAGTGCGAAGAAATCCGATAAAACAGTTAAGCCGTCAGTTTATGTATGGAGAACTCTTGAAAATCGAGTTGATACATTAATGAAAGGGGCTAATGATATTAAACATTTAGCAATAGACCAGAATGGCTATCAGATTGCTTTTATAGCAGAACGCGATAGCAGTTTTAAATCCCTTCAAAAGTTTTATAAGCTATGGTATTGGCAGAATGGTGATCGTGATGCCTCTATTCTTGTTGATAAATTTAGCGAGGGCATGTTGATTAACTGGACAATATCCGATGAGTATTTGCCAACCTTTAGTAAATCAGGCAATCGACTTTTTTTAGGGACCAATCCGATAAAATCTATTCCTGATACCAGTTTAATTGAGATTGATCAAGTTAAACTTGACATATGGCATTACAATGACGACTACCTTCAGACTTATCAGTTAAAAAATCTTGAGAAAGAAAATAAACGATCTTTTTTAGCTGTAGTTAATCTTCCTCAGAAGACATTTGTACAACTAGCCCATTTAGATCTTCCAGAAGTGGTCTATTCTTCTGAAGCAGATGCATTACAATACCTTGGTGTTACAGACAGAACAAGGCGCATTGAAATGCAGTGGCAGGGAGATACTAAAAGCGATATTTATGCTGTAGATGCTACTACGGGTGCTCGTAAGTTGATAAAGAAAAACCTAGAGGGAGATCCACATATTTCTCCATTTGGTAACTATATCTATTGGTATGATTTACAACAAAAACACTATTTCGTTTATTCCAACGCTAACTTAGTAAACGTTAGTTCACGGATACCTCATAAGTTATATGATGAAGAGTATGATATGCCATCCATGCCAACACCATATGGTATAATGGCTTGGGAAAACCTAGATTCTAGTCTATATGTTTATGATCGTTTCGATATTTGGAAGCTTGATCCAGTTGGAATAAAATCGCCTATTGAAATCACTCACGGTGTTGGACGTAAATCAAAGACAAGTTATAAGTATGTTTCAACTAATGTAGAGGATAAAACAGTGAAGGTTAATCAAAAAATTCTTTTGCGTTCTTTCAATGATAAAACTAAGCAAGCCGGGTTGTCAAGTGTAGAACTAAACAGTCCAGCAACAATAACCCATCATATGAAAGGTGACTTTGTGTTGGGAACGGTTATAAAGTCTAAGCAAGCAGATGTATATGCATATACTAAAGAGTCATTCACTAGGTCTGCAGATTTGTATGTAAGTAATAATTTGGATACAGATGAAAAGCTTACTGCAATCAATCCTCAACAATCAAATTACTCATGGGGTACCGCAGAATTGTATTCTTGGAAAGCATATAATGGAAAGATCGCTACAGGAATTTTATATAAACCGGAGAATTTTCAAGTTGGAAAAAAGTATCCATTGATTACGTATTTCTATGAAAAACTATCTGATGGTTTACATAATTATATTGCTCCTGCCCCTACACCAAGTAGATTAAATATTTCATTTTTTGTAAGCAGAGGGTATATGGTTTTAGCACCGGATATTCATTATTCAATTGGGTATCCAGGAAAAGGTGCCGTTGATTATGTGGTAAGTGGAGCAAGGTCATTGGTAAAGAAGGGTTGGGTAGATAGCACCAAAATGGGTATACAAGGACAAAGCTGGGGTGGATACCAAGTAGCCCATATCATCACGCGTACAACTCTATTTAAGGCTGCTTGGGCTGGTGCTCCAGTTGCCAACATGACGAGTGCTTATGGTGGTATTCGTTGGGAATCGGGTATGAACCGTCAATTTCAATATGAGAAAACACAAAGTAGAATTGGTGCAACACTTTGGGAGAATCAAGGTTTATATATTGAGAACTCACCACTATTCCATCTACCAAAAGTTAAAACGCCACTTGTTATCATGGCTAATGATAATGATGGAGCAGTACCATGGTATCAGGGGATAGAACTCTTTACTGCCATGCGTAGACTCAATAAAAAAGTGTGGATGCTCAACTATAATGGGGAAGCGCATAATCTTATTGAGCGGAAAAATAGAAAAGATATTCAGATCCGCGAACAACAATATTTTGATTGGCTTTTAAAAGGGGAGAATGCCCCAACATGGATTAGTTCGGGTGTACCTGCAGTAGAGAAAGGGAAAACAATGGGATTAGATAAATGATAGAATTACAGTTTCAGTAATCCTAATTTGTTTAATCCGCTCATGGGTTTATTATCCCAAAATAATTCGAAATCTTCTAAGCCGGCAGATTCGTAATCATTTTTTATTTCCTGTAAGGTGTAGGATTTAATTTCTTGATAGGAAATTTTATGAAGGATTGGTATTAACCAATCTGCATGTGATTTTAAGAGTTGAATTTCGTGGTTACCGGATTTACTAATGAAATTAAGCTTTGCCATTTCACGTTGCATTCCTTTTTTAGACTGAATAAAATAGTCAACAGAGGGAATATTTCCAAGCCATATCACTTTAGCATTCGGTTTAAAACTCAGGTCAATATCTTGTGTCAGTGCTTTTTCAATATAATCTTCTTCTATACTAGTTTTGGGAACTTTGAAGTCAAACCATTTATGTAAAGGATCATCAATGGCATGATGTTGCATGTAATTGAATAATGATTTTTTCAAGCCATAACTAAACTTGTCATGATCTGTGCCTGTAAGATCAATATGCATTATATCATTATTGGCAAAGGTTCCAATTTCATTTATTTCTTTAGATACATTAAATTTTTCAGGGTTTAGCCCAACCGGACTATGCGCTGTCATGGTAAATTGATGCCAAAATGCCGATTGCAATACACCCGTTTTAAAAAGTTGTCTGACCATTTCGAGTGAATCAATTGTTTCTTGTTCTGTTTGTGTGGGGAAGCCATACATCAAATAAGCATGAACCATGATACCTGCTTCTGAGAAGTTTCTATTTACTTGTGCAACTTGAGAAACAGTTATTCCTTTTTGAATTAGTTCCAGTAGTCTGTCTGATGCTACTTCCAATCCGCCGCTGACGGCGATGCAACCAGAGGCGTTGAGTAGTTGACACAGATCAAAACTAAAGCTTTTTTCAAATCGTATATTCGTCCACCAGCTGATAATTAATTTTCGCTTAATTATTTCTAATGCCAGCGCTTTCATGAGCGATGGAGGTGCAGCCTCATCTACAAAGTGAAATCCAGTATTCCCTGTTTGTGCAATTAGCTGTTCAATGCGGTCACATATCATGGAAGCCGTGGAAGGTTCATATAGTTTGATATAATCTAACGATATATCGCAGAAGGTGCATTTGCCCCAATAACATCCATGTGCCATAGTTAATTTATTCCACCGGCCATCACTCCATAAGCGATGCATCGGATTTACTACTTCAATAGCAGATATATAATTATCTAGAGGTAGATCACTATAATCTGGTGTTCCAACTTCTGACTGCTTGTATTCTTTGCTGGAAGTATCATTGATGTAGTTGACTTTTTGATCTTCTTTTAAGAAAGTTCTTTTAAGTTGATGCTTATGTACATGGCCATTTAAGAATCCAATCAATAGTTCAAAGGGTGCCTCACCGTCGTCTAGTGTGATGAAGTCTACATAGTCGAATACCCTTGGATCTGTTAACGAACGAAGTTCTGTGTTAGCAAATCCACCGCCCATGGCAACGTGGATCTGTGGATGATTCTTTTTTATCCATTGACCACATCGAAGAGCTGTGTATAAATTTCCTGGAAAGGGAACAGACAATGCAACGAGCAAAGGCTGATTGCGTTCAATGTATTCCTTCAGAAGGGTTAGGTAGATTGTATCGATATATGTATTGGATTTTTCTAATGCTTCTTGCAACTGGTCAAAGCTGTTGGCACTTCGTCCGAGCTTTTCTGCATAGCGACTAAATCCAAAATGTTCATCTACTGTTTCTTTGATTAAGTCGGAAAGGTCTTCAAGGTACATAGTACTTAAGTACTTCGCTTTGTCTTGAATACCCATTGATCCAAAGGCCCATTCCATTTGATCTTTATGTTCAAATCGAGAAGCTTCGGGCAAAAAGTTTTTTTGACAAATATGGTAGGCGAGTGTTGGATTTTTTCCTTGTAAAAAACCAATCACATCATGAATAGAATTGATGTAATCATTTTTTAGGGCAACTATTCGCTTAGTATTTTCCGATAAGGCAGGCTTGATTTTTTCTATATGATCAAATAAATCAGTTAATCCGTTTTTGCTGAAGAGGCATAGAATCGTTTCGATACCAAGATCAGCCTGTTTTGACCTAATGTCTTTTGTATTCAAGAACCCTTTAATGTATGCTGTTGCTGGATATGGGGTATTCAGCTGTGTGAAGGGAGGTGTAATTAAAAAAATGGAAGTACTCAAAAAATGATGGTTGTAAGAAAACTAATTTGATTGAAATGACTTGTGTGCATGTTCAGAGCACCATTTAAAAAGATCTTGTCGTGTCGAATGTTTCAAGGGCTTTTACAAATTCACTTAAAAACTTTGAACCCATTGCGCCATCAATTATTCTATGATCATATGACATTGAGATAAACATCATGTGCCTGATGGCGATACTGTCGCCTTTTTCACTTTCAATAACAACTGGTTTTTTCTTGATTGCTCCTGTAGCCAAGATTGCTACTTGTGGTTGATTGATGATTGGTGTTCCCATTAGGCTTCCAAACGTTCCAACATTAGTGAAGGTAAACGTTCCATCTTGAACATCACTTGGCTGAAGCTTTCCGCTTCTCGCTGTTCTAGCTAATCGATTAACATGTTTAGTTACTCCGATTAAACTCAGTTGATCGGCATATTTTATTACCGGTACAATTAGATTGCCAGTAGGTAAAGCAGTTGCCATACCAATATTGATGTCTTTTTTGATAATTATTTTGTCTCCGGAAACACTTGCATTTAGCATGGGGAATTTCTTCAAACACTTGACCAAGGCTTCAATAAATAGGGGAGTAAGTGTTATTTTTTCACCTTCTCTTTTCTCGAATTCATGTTTATTCTTTTCTCTCCAACTAACCAAATTTGATACATCTGCTTCAGTGAAGCTAGTAACATGTGCACTAGTTGCTTTACTTCTTGTCATATGTTCAGAAATGAGTTTTCTCATTCTGTCCATCTCTATAATTTCTACATTGTCAGAACTTGACGTTTCAACTATTGGGGAATGCACGGGTTCTGAAATTCGTTCCTGAATGTATGGGATACTAATTGTTTCTTCTTCTCTAGGAGCAACAGTTTCATTTGGACTAGCGAATGGTGCTGTTTTTCGGGTACTGAGGTACTGTAAAATGTCTTTCTTGGTTACCCTTCCATCGTTACCTGTGCCGTGTATTATTTCAAGTTCATTGAGATTAAGCCCTTCTTTAGAAGCAATATTCATCACAAGAGGTGAATAAAACTTAACTGAATCTTGTTTTGATTTAATTTCTACTGTTGAAGGTTGGTAGGGAACATATTGACCGTTAGACTCATTTTGGATCGACTGAACTGCTCCATTTGACAGCCCATTTTCTTTACCATTGCTTGCGATGGGAAGTGGATTGGATTGGATTGTTTCGGTTGCGGTTGTTTTGATTTTTGCTATAATCGAGCCAATAGCGATGACATCATTTTCCTTGCAACAAAGTTCTTCTAGTATTCCTTCTGCGGTTGATGGCACTTCACTATCAACTTTATCTGTAGCGATATCAAGTAATGGCTCGTCGAGTTTAACGAAATCGCCTACCTTCTTGTGCCATTTTAGCACAGTAGCTTCCATGATGCTTTCGCCTAATTTCGGCATTATGACATTAACTATCGCCATTCAGGTACTCGAATTTCTTTTGAAATTGTTCTAAGGCTTCAAAGTTAACCTATTCCAAGGACTCACTACTCAGTATAGGGAGCAAACTTATCCCATATTTTTCCTCAAAAAATTGAGGGAATGGGCAGCAGTTAGTTCGATATTTCGCTGTCTATCAAATCTGAACTGCAAGGTGGTTGATTCTGTTTTGGACGCACTACTAAAAGCAATGCAAACAAATCCAACGGGTTTTGTGTCGGTGCCACCTCCAGGCCCCATGATACCCGATGTAGCCAAGGCAAAGTCAGTTTTCATTTTAAGCCTAACCCCTTCGGCCATTCTCTCCACGGTTTCTAGGCTAACTGCTCCAAATTGAGCAAGTATTTCCGCTGGAACATCCAATGTATCAATTTTAGCCTCATTAGAATAGGATATAATACTGCCTTTAAAGAACATGCTAGAACCAGGAATTGCTGTGATTAAATGGGATATATAGCCGCCTGTACAGCTTTCCGCTATGGCGAGTGTCTTATTTTGTTGAATTAGTGTTCTTGATATGGTTTCTTGTAAGCTCAAGTCTTCATCAATAACCAAATAGTCTTTTACAATTTCTGTAAGGTTCGAGAAAAGTCCGTTTAGCTCCTCTATGGTTACCAGAGGATTTTGACAGGAAAGTCTTAATCGAACCATT
>CAJBBV010000001.1 GCA_903951405.1 uncultured bacterium | reverse complement strand
TAAATCATTGTAACATTAATCTCAACTTTTACTCCTTACCTCAGCTCAACTCTAAAAAATTCTTTGATACCAATTCGACACATACCATTTTTAAAGGCAGTTTTCTTACATAGTATTTCTGCATTTGGTGGGCCTCAAGGTCATTTTGCGCTGCTGAAACGCACTTTTGTAGAAAAAAGGAAAGACCTTACCCCTAGTGAGTTATTAGACATCAATTCATTTTGTCAGCTCATGCCCGGAGCTACCTCTACTCAAACTATAACATTAATTGGCTTTAAGCGGGGAGGATTTCCCCTGGCCATCCTAACCTTATTGGTTTGGATTATCCCAGCCGTTAGCATCATGACCGCTTTATCTTTTTTTGTAACACTTGATTTTTCCTCAACGCATTCCGGTCTTTTTAGTTTCATTCAACCCATGGGAATTGGATTTTTAGTGTATGCTTTATTCATTAGTTTAACCTTTATAAAAACCAAGATTGGAAAAGGCATTATTTGTATTTCGAGTATAGCTACTTTTTCTTTTTTCAATACCCCTTGGATTTTTCCAATTATGTTACTTTTTGGCTCGTTGGTTTCTCTTTTATTTGATAAACTTTCGGAGGTTTCAATTCCTTGGAAGAAACGTACAATAAATTGGAGTTTATTCATTGTATTTTCTTTCTTTTTTCTTCTTAGTGGTTTTTTATCAGAATCAGCTAGAAAGCAACAGTGGTCAAATCGTACCCCTTTTAATTTATTTGAAAACACCTATCGATTTGGGAGTATAGTGTTTGGTGGAGCTGATGTACTAATTCCAATGATGTATGAGCAATATGTAGTTCGTCCTGAATCTGATCACATCAAGCAAAATAATCAGAATGTAATAAAAATTGATCGCAACAATTTTCTTACTGGCGCTGGTTTAGTGAGGGCTATTCCTGGCCCGGTATTTTCTATAGCTGCATTTGTAGGTGGTTTGGCTATGAGCGATCGCGGCCCACTATATCAGTTGGCCGGTTGTTTAATAGGAGCGATTGCTATTTTTCTACCCAGTTGTTTTTTAGTTTTGTTTTTTTATCCAATCTGGCAAAACCTCCATCGATACAGTGTACTCCAGCAAATAATACAGGGAATTAATGCTGCTGTTGTTGGAATCATGATTGCTAGTATTATTTATTTAACAAAGGATACCATACTACTATTTCTCCATCGCCCTGCTCAATCTTCTATTATCTTTTTCTCTGTAGTATCGACTACGTTTTTCTTATTGATGTATTCTAAAATACCAGCACCTGTAATTGCGTTGGTGTTTTTAGTGCTTGGATTTTTCTTTTGAAAACTGAGTTGTTTTATAATAACTATTCGCATCAATTTCTTCTTTTACAGAATCTGGTACAAAATATCGGATTGATTTACCTTCCTGTATCATTGATCGAATCATGGACGCAGAAATTTCTAACATTGGAGCTTTAGCTAAAATGATATTATTATTTTGCTCGATTATTTTTACAGGGTACCCCGGTCTTTCATAAACATATATTGGATATCGTTTTATTATTACATCACTGCTTTTCCATTTTGTCAAATTTTGAAGTGAGTCACTTCCCATGATGATTGAAAAATGATGTTGAGGATATTTTTCTTCCAAATAGGTTAACGTATCTATAGTATAAGATGGCTTTGGGAGATGAAATTCGATATCCGTTTCTTTAATATGTCGCTCACCTTGAACGGCTAGTCTAACCAGATGTAGTCTATGATATTCATTTAATAATGTGTGGTTCTCTTTATGCGGATTTTGCGGGGAAACTACAATCCATACTTGATCTAAATCATTGTATTGTTGGATGTAATTGGCAATAATTAAATGCCCATTGTGGATAGGATTAAAAGAACCAAAGTACAGTCCAATTTTCATAAATACTTGAAAATCAATTAGTTAAACAATTATATTTCCACCATTATCGTTTCTGCTTCATTAATACGAAGGCTAACTTGATAGCCTGCAATATTCACTGAAATTGGATCGCCGAGTGGGGCTATTTGTTCCATCGTAATGTCTTCACCTGGGATAAATCCCATTTCTAATAATTTTAGTACCAGCTCTTCGTCTTCAAGGGAAACGATAATTGCTTTTTGGCCAACTTGAAGTTCTGATAATTTTTTCTGCATGTTCAATTCTTAGAACTGCAAAACTAATTCCCTTACATGGATTTCTTGTACTTTTATTTATTCTATGGGAGAGGTTTCATTTTTTTATCAAACGGAGGTCTCATTTTTGCGTGACCGTACGAAGTTGAAAAACTTTTTGCTTAAGACGGCACAGGTCAATAGGCATCCTATTGATTCTTTGAATGTTATTTTCTGTGATGACGATTATCTATTATCGATCAACAAACAGTATTTGCGACACGATTTTTTTACAGACATTATCACGTTCGATCTATCTCCAACACCAAAACGGGTAGAAGCTGAGTTGTATATTAGTATTGACAGGGTCAAGGATAATGCAAAAAGTCTTTCGATCCCTCTCTATCATGAACTTCATCGGGTTATTTTTCATGGGCTTTTGCATTTGTTAGGGTATAAAGACAAGTTGAAGGAAGATCAATTAACCATGCGTTCAATGGAAGAGAAGTTATTGAAGCGTTATTTTCAATAGAAAATGATCCATTCCCTTTCCTTTTCACCTAAATAGTTTCACGTGAAACATAGTCTTACTTTTTTTATAGGCGTATTCTTTTTACTTACTGCATCGGCCCAATCATCATTTGAATTACCTGATAAACCCTTTATTCTTAATTTACCGGTTGATCAAGGGTTGAGGAAACAGGTTGAGCTTGAGGCCATTCCATTTGGTCTATCTGAGGATGAGTTGAGCTTTTTATACTGGGTTAATTATTTCCGACAAGACCCAAAGCTGTTTTATACTGCTTGTTTGGTTCCATTTTTGAAGCAGTTCCCACAAGTTGATGGGCAGAATGCCCAATCATTGAAAGCAGACTTATCTTCTATTGGACCACTGCCTCCTTTTAGGTTAAATCCTAAACTTTCCATTGTTGCTAAGGAACATGCACTTGATCTCTCTTTACATGCTGATGGTATAAGCCATACCAGTTCTACTGGAAGAACTTTTGCGATGCGCGTTCAAGCTGTTGGATTTCGTCAATCTGCCGCTGAGAATATTTATGCTGGGAAAGATGGCTCATTGGCTTCGTTGGTGTTATTGCTATTAGATATAGGGGTGAATGGATTAGGGCACCGTAAAAATCTCCTCCAAGCCAATTTTATCGAGACAGGTATTTCTATAAAGTCGCACAAAAACGGTGAGCGAGTTATATTGGTACAAGAGTTTGGCTCAAAGGAATAGGTTCCACGTGGAACATTGTTCAGTACTCCCATTTTTTTAAATGAAACAGGTAGTGGAAATTTAGCTAATGGCTTTACTTCTTTATTATATTACTGATTGCCTATTTGTTTTGGCATCGTAACTTCGCGGTATGTTTCCTGTATATGATGTAATTGTTGTTGGTGCCGGCCATGCTGGATGTGAGGCTGCTGCGGCCGCCGCAAATATGGGC